>JAAYUT010000549.1 GCA_012517485.1 Candidatus Atribacter fermentans | reverse complement strand
ATATCCTGATATTGATGGGTTCTATGTATCTGACGATTGGATGGGTGGTGGAATCGTTCGAGCTCTCAAAGAGAAAGGATATGAACCTGGTGAGGTAAAAATTGCCGCAGCTGGTGGAAGCAAGATAGGTATAAAAGATTTGCAAGATGGTTGGTATGTTTCAATAGTTGACCAAGGACCAGTTCTCTGCGCTTTACAGGATATTTTTATGATGCGGTGTCTACTTGAAAATTTAGGACCAGTTCCCCATTTTGCTATGGTTAAACAAGAATTGATAACTCAAGAGAATATTGATCGATTCCCTGGAACCTGGTGATTGCGGATTGTTGTAATGAATATTATCCCCGGGATAAAAAGTCAGCCTCATTCCTCCCGGGGAATTTTAATTTATTATGTAAAATACTCCTCTTTGATATGCTTTAGATACGTTATGGCGGATTTTTGAAAAAATGATTTGTTTTTTTATGAGGATTAATCGAATTTAAAATTCACTGATTGTGTATAAGAATGGAATCACAATAATTCATAAAGAACAAAAGTCTACCCTTATTCCTTATTCTAAAAAATTCTTAGTTATAAATACCAGAAAAGGGTTGAAAAAGAAAATTAAAACCTATTTAAAAAAAGGACAAAGAGTTTTTTGGGTCGTTTAAAAATGGTGGTTGATTGTGAATTTAAAACTTAATTTAAAGGGGGATTCATACCCATGAAAGAATTTGGAGTTGGTGTTTTTGGGATAGGATGGGTTGCGAAGGAACATGTCCGTGCTTATATCAATAATCCACATACTCGAGTGGTTTCATTAGCCTCAAGAAAAAAGGAAAGTGCTCAGAGGTGCAAAGATGAATTAAATCTTGACTGTGAAATCCTGCCAGATTTTGAATCGCTTTTACAAAGAAAAGATATTGATATTATCGATATCTGTACCCCAAACTTTCTTCATGCTCAGGAAGCGGTAGCTGCCGCTCAAGCCGGAAAACACGTAGTAATCGAAAAACCTATTGCCATGAACCTTGAAGAACTGAAACAGGTACATCAAGCAATCAAAAAAGCCGGAGTCAAAAGCCAGACCGGATTTGTCTTACGTTTTAATCCCTATTGTAGAAACTTATATGAAATGTTAAAAGCTGGAGCTTATGGGGAACCTTATTATATTGAAACCGATTACTATCATGAAATTGGACCATGGTGGAGTGGATACAATTGGGGATCAAACACAAAGAAAGGTGGTCCTTCAGCAACTTTAGTGGCTGGGTGCCATGCTGTTGACTTGCTCAGTTGGTGGGGTGGAGAAGTTGAAGAAGTTTTTGCCTATGGTACCTTTGGGCATCGTAAAGATTATGAATATGAACCAACCTATGCGGCGGTGGTTAAATTCCGGAATGGAAAAATCGGGAAAACTGGAAATAGTTTTGAAAATGAATGTCCCTATTTTATAAATGTCGTCATTCATGGTAGTGTTGGTTCGGTTTTAAATGAAAAATTTTACACAAAAAAACTCTTTCCTTATCAGTCAAATTGGCAGATTTTTAATACCATTATGCCTGAAAGTGGAGATGTGAAGCATCATCCATTTCGAGAAATGGTTGATGATTTTGTTGATGCTTTGATGAATAACCGGGAGCCTTTAGCGGGTATTGATGCCTCAGTAAGATCTCATGAACTTTGTCTTGCCATTGATCTCTCAATTGAAACCGGAAAACCAGTTAAACTGCCTCTAATATAAATTTTTAAGGTCTCAATCGAAAAATTTTGGGAAGTTTAATATTTTTCAAAAAGGTAAAAATTTAAAAAACCTAATAGACCTTCATACTGCTTCTCATCACCGGTTGAGGGTGAGAATGAAATTCAGAAATCAATCTTATCCTTAGCAAAGGGAGAGGTCAATAGGCAGGAATTTGGTTAATAGGTATTTACAAGATAGTAAATAATAAAATTGACAATAACAATTTAATTAAGATATACTAACATAAAAGAAATAAATAGTATTTTTATGAAGGAGGAGATTTCATGGCTGAGCGATTGGCAAAATTGGGAGGAGAACCAATTTTTCAAGAAAAATTTCCCATGTGGCCTAACTTTTCAGAAAAAACAAAACGAGAAGCCTTAGCTCCACTTGAAACTGGATTAGTAAATTATTGGACTGGTCGCAAAGGTGTTGAATTCGAAGAAAAATGGGCTCAATATTGTAATTGTAAATATGGAATTTCAACCTCAAATGGCACTTCAGCTCTTCATACCGCTTTAGCTGCTTGTAATATTGGACCTGGGGATGAAGTTATTGTTACTTCCTATTCATTTATTGCCTCGTCCTTTTGTGTGGTTCAAGCTGGAGCAATTCCAGTATTTGCTGATGTTCGAAAAGATACCCATACTATCGATCCGTCTTCAATTGAGGAAAAAATTACCCCTCGAACGAAAGCCATCATTCCTGTTCATCTTTATGGAATTCCCTGTGATATGGATGAAATCATGGCTATTGCTCGAAAACACAATCTTTTCGTTATTGAGGATTGTGCCCAAGCCCATGGGAGTGAGTATCGAGGTAAAAAAGTCGGTAGCATTGGTCATGCTGGATGTTTCAGCTTTTGCCAGTCAAAGCATTTCACGACCGGAGGCGAGGGGGGAGCAGTCGTTACCAACGATGAAAATATTGCTTGGGCAGCACGTTCATTCCGAGATCATGGTTATGATGTTCGAGAAAGACTGCGGTTGTTGGAAATGGAAAAGAAATTATTTTACATTCATCAACGAGTTGGTTTTAACTACCGTCTGACAGAAATTCAATCTATTATAGGTCTCTGTGAGTTAGAACGTTTTGACGAGTGGAATAAAAAACGCCGGATTCAAATTGGTGATAAATTATTGAAGGCTTTACAGGGACATGAAGCAGTTCAATTTCTTCCTCCTCAGGGGAAAGAAGGGAAACTAATTTCTTATTGGCTATTCCCAATAGTCATTCATTTGGATCGCATATCCGGCACGATTAAAGAATTTTGGGAAGCAATTGAGGCCGAAGGAATACCAGTTGCTCCTGTGCTCTGGCCTCAAATGTATAAAGAAAAAGCCTATGTTGAGCACAATGGTTTTGGAACAGTAAAGTTCCCATTTCATTCTAAAGAATATACTGAAGAGCGGTCGGTTGATTATCGAAATGTTATTTGTGAAAATGCTGCTTGGATTGAAGAAAGAACCTTTTGTTTCCCAACCCATCCGGTTTATGAAGATCGACATGTTGAGGCTATGGTGGCAGCTTTTGAAAAAGTTTATAAACATTACAAAAAATAGGCTGTTATCATTAAGTTGCTATTCGATATGAAGAAATATGGAATTGAGGGGCGCAATAACTTTGTGCCCCTCAATAGTTTTTAATTTTTTTTCACCCTTTTTTCACTTATCCTCTATCAACTTTATTTTTTATCCCATGTCCAGTTGGTTGTTATCTTTGCGACACCTTCTTTTAATGTGGAAATGATTAGAATATGAAATAAATATCTTCAAAATTAATGGAATTACCGGTTAAAAAGGAGAAAAAAGGGTAAAAAACTGAATAATTTATAATAAAGTACAAAAATGAAATTATATGTCCTAAAAAATGACCAAAAATATTGTAAATATATCATAAATAGTTAATAAATGATTAAATTGATGAAAATTTAGTTTGACAAATTCATTTTAAAAAAGATAGTATAATTATAGGATTTTAAGCTATAAAGAGGGATTGAGGGGGAGTATTTAAAAAATAATGGGCTTTTCCCTAAAGTCGAGAAGGAGGAAACGAATGCCTAATAAACCTTCAGATTTTCGCTACAATACTGGACCATCTCGAGTACCCTGGGCAGCGGTTGGAGAAAATTATAATGCTTTGGATATTATTGCATTAATTCAATTTTTAATCATGAAAAATGATGATGAATACGATGATGTTTTGAAAGAAGTGGAAGCAGCAATTCAGAAATTATCTTATCATGGGAAAGCACCGGGAAAACTGTCCTTAGGTGAAAATGTTTCTTTATTAGAAGAAAAAATCAATGAGTATTTAGGAACCAATAATGCTACCTTTATAACCAATGCAACTGCCGGTTTTGAAATCGCCTATAAATATGCCAACTTGGGTCCTGGAGATGAAGTGATTGCTCCAGCTATTACTTTTATGGCAACCATTTCTTATCCTCTCTCAGTGGGAGCAAAAGTTGTTTTTGCCGATGTTGATCCTCGCACGATAAACATGGACCCAGCAGACGTAGCGAAAAAGATTACCAAAAAGACGAAAGTCATTGTCCCTGTTCATATCGGTGGTTGGCCGGTAGATATGGATCCAATTATGGAATTAGCTAAAAAACGCGATATTGTTGTTTTAGAAGATGCTGCCCATGCTTTTGGTTCAGTCTATAAAGGGAAAAAGATTGGGACAATTGGACATTTTGGAGCCTTTAGTTTTCACGAAGTGAAGAATGTAACCTCATTTGGAGAAGGTGGTGTTCTGGTTTCAACACTTCCTTTTGGAGATGACTTAAAAAAATGTCGTTTCTTGGGTTTGGATCTCAGCAAAAAGATTAAAAATTGGTTGTATGATGTGGTTGCTTTAGAGGGCAAGTACGGTCCGTTTGCTGCTGGGAACTGTTCTTCAACCGAGGTCCAAGCATTGGGTTTGATTCAACAGATGAGTCGTATTCATGATATTATCGCGGTAAGAAGGAAAAACGCCGAGTATTTAACCAAACGGTTTGAAGAAAATGAAGCTATTGTACCGCAATTATTAGATACTGAAGAAATTCAGTCAACTTATCACCTTTACCTTCTCCAAATTGATCCGAAGAAATTAAAAGGAGATATTCAAAATTTGAAGCAAAAATTGGAAGAACGAGGTGTTACTAATATTCCTCACTTTGCACCGCTTTATAAGTTCAATGTTTTGAAGAGATTAGGGTATAATCAAGAAGAGTGGGAGAAAGCT
>JAAYUT010000548.1 GCA_012517485.1 Candidatus Atribacter fermentans | reverse complement strand
TACTTGTCTAAGCTTTTTTAAAAAAATATTTTACTTTTGAGCCCATTTTTGTTTTTCTAAATACATGCTTGATAAAACTGAAAATACTATAACTAAACCAAATACGGTGTAAGTCCAAAAATAGGGGATTCTCAAAACAACTAAGCCATTTTCAATAACCGAAATAGCAAAAGCACCCAGAAAAATACCTGCCATATCACCAATACCACCCCGTAGGGATGTTCCTCCTACCACACAGGCGGCAATCGCTTTTAGTTCCCAGCCTTCACCGGTTCGGGATGTAAAGCAACTTACTCGAGCGATCTGCATTCCAGCTACAAAAGCACATAAAATTCCAACTATAATAAATGCAATCATCTTTACCATGTGGGTTCGAATCCCCATAGCTCTAGCTGCATCGGCATTATCACCAGTCGCATAGATCCAGTTTCCAAAACGGGTGTAATGGAGTAATAACCCTAAAACAATCCCTATTACAATAAACCATAGAGCTTGAACCGGAAATATACCTCCAACGGTTCCATTTAAAAAGAAAAGAAATGCTGGATATGAAGACACATCACAAGCTTGTTGTAATCCCCCTGAAAACCAAAGTGTTAACCCCCTCCATAACATCATGGTCCCCAGTGTTGTTATAAACGATGGTATATGACCTTTAGTTGTAATTATGGCATTGATATACCCAAGAGCAATACCACCTAAGATAGTCAATGCTAAGACCAAGAAATAATTGATATTGAGTTTAAAAAAAACCAAAAAAAGATATGAACAAAAAACCAGAATGGATCCAATTGACAAGTCAAACTCTCCGGCAATCATCAGGACGCCAACTCCTAAGGCGATAATACTGAATTCCGAACCATAAGCCAGGAGTACTTTTATATTTTCAGTATTAATAAAATTACCACCGGGAGAAAAAACGGTAAAAATAATGAGAAGTGCTATCAAAACCACCAGAATGCTAAATGAACGGGTGGTTATTAATTTTTTTAAATAACTATTTTGCTGTTTCACCGGTTTTTCTATTGCTCCTTTCTCCCAGAATTTCTATTTTATTCAACCATAGCACTTTTTATGACCAAATCAGAAAGATTATCACGAGTCACTTCTTCTTTCTTGACATCAGCCATTTTTCTTCCTCGAGCCATCACGACAAATCGCTCGGCGATATCATAAACATGATAGAGATTATGGGTGATAAAAATAGATGATATCCCCTCACGTTTAATTTGATGGATGAATTCTAAAACTTCATTGACTTCTTTTACTGAAAGAGCCACTGTTGGTTCATCGAGTATGACACATTTAGCTTTGAAATGAATAGCTCGAGCAATTGCAACGCCTTGCCGTTCCCCTCCAGAAAGGGTAATAACCGGAACATCAGGTGACCGTAAGCGGAGGCCTAAATGCTGAAGTGCTTGCATGCTTTCCTCATCCATGACTTTTTTATCAAGTAATCCTAAGCCTTTCAGTGGTTCTCTGCCCATAAAAATATTTCTTGAAATACTTAAATTGGGAGCTAAGGCTTGTTCTTGGTAAACCGTTTCAATCCCCAGCTTTCGAGCATCACGAGGAGAACGAATCATGACTTTTTTTCCATCAAAATAAATTTCTCCTTTATCAGCAATGTGATACCCGGAAAGAATTTTAATCAAGGTCGATTTGCCAGCACCATTATCCCCTAATAAACCTAAGGTTTCCCCTCGTTTAAGATTAAAATCAACTCCTCTCAAAGCGTATACTCGGCCAAACCATTTATGGATATCGACCATTTTCACCATATCATTATTCTGATTGGTCTCTGTAGTCATCGGTTAAACCTCACTTTATAAAAAGAGAATTATTTCATTTTTCTTTCAATGTAAGTATTGAGTAAAACAAATAAAACGGTTGCTAAACCAATGAAAGCACTTATAGCAAACACTGGAACTCTCATGAGGATGAGACCATTATCTATGATTGGTATAATAATTGCCCCTAAAACTATACCTAACATACTTCCAATTCCTCCTCGGAGAGAAGTTCCTCCAACGACACAAGCAGCAACTGCTTTAAACTCAAAATTAACTCCTTGCGTTGCCGCAAAAGAACCAAGCCGAACCGCTTGCATGCAGGCACAAAAACCGCATAAAGCTCCAACGATGACATAACAGATAATTTTGACCATATCAGTTTTAATACCCATTGCACGAGCGGCATCTCGATTATCCCCAGTTGAGTGGATCAACTGGGGTATACCTGAGACGGAGCGGGTAAGCCGGCATCCCTGGCCAGCCATGTTCGGTC
>JAAYUT010000547.1 GCA_012517485.1 Candidatus Atribacter fermentans | reverse complement strand
CCTAATCCATTCCAAACCTCAAAAGTATCCTGAGGTAATAATTCTCCAGCCTTTATCCACCAGGCATCTAAAGAAGCAATAAAAGCCTCTGGGTTGGCTACTTTCACTGATCGAGCAGCAATTTCAATCGGAGCAATATTTCCGTCGTGGCCATTGATGATAATAATTCGATTAATTCCCTGACGAATAGTAGAATTGAGCAAATCTTTCAAAACTTCAATCATAACCTCAGGCCTAAGAGTCAAAGTAAAGGGAAAATCATCATAATGATAGCTGACCCCTATATTTACTGGAGGCAGAACCAACATGCCCTCAACTTTTTGTGCAACTGCCATAGCTATTGCGTGGGATACCAGGGTATCATTGCCAAAAGGAAGGTGGAATCCGTGATTTTCTGCCGATCCCACCCCAAAAATTGCTTTGTTAAATTTTCCTTCTTTAAATTGAGTATAGGTCATTTCTGGATGATATACTTTTTTTGTCATATCCATCCCTTCTTTCTTATCTTTTCAATTGTCTTTTCCCCATAATACCCTCGGGTTTCCAGAGCATAATGATAATGAGGAGAGCAGCATAAACCAATTCGATAAAACCATAGACCTTCAGATGTTCCTCAACAGGTTTAAGCGCATATCGAAAAGCAATTAAAGAGATTGCCCCAACTAAAGGCCCACTCATAGTACCCATCCCTCCCACAATAAGCATGATCACTATTTGGAAGGTCATAGCAAATGAAAACTCAAAAGGACGTATCGCTTTGGTAAAATGGGCAAATAAACCACCAGCCACTCCGGCAAAAAAAGCACCTACTACGAAAGACATTAGTTTATATTTCATCGGGAAAATACCCAGAACTTGAGCGGCGGTTTCATCGTCTCGGATTGCCATCATGGCACGTCCAAAACGGGAATGAACTATCCTCCAAACCACATAAATTGTGATAAGAAGCCAAAAATAGGTCCAATAGATATTGGTATAAGAAGGGATGGCATTTATTCCCATTGATCCTCGGGTAATCCCTTTAAGAGTTTTGGCAAAGGTAGTCACTATGACCATAAAACCCAATGAAGCAACCGAGAGATAATGCCCTCTTAATCGAAGAACTGGAGCTCCAATTAATATTGCTGATAGAGCAGCAAAAACCCCTCCGGCGATTAAAGCAACAATAAAAGGCATGGCTCCATCAGCACCTGCTAAGAAAGTTGGTAAAAGAGGAAGCTCGTATGACTCCCTAAGATGAAGTGGAAAAGCCAACAAGGTAGAGGTATAAGCTCCAATCGCCATAAATGCAGCATGACCAAGAGAAAAAAGACCAGTATAGCCATTGGTCAAGTTAAGACTCACTGTAGCGATTGAATAAATACCCATGAGGACAATAATATGAATCAGATATCGATTGAGAGTTTGAGAAAGAATAAAAATGATAAGGAAGAGCAGGCAACCTCCGATAATGAACCAAAATTCCGGAATAATTCTTTTCTGGCTCATACTCGAATTTCCTCCTTCACTCCCATAATCCCTGAAGGCTTGATGAGTAAAACTAAAATAAGGATAGCAAAAACAATTCCATCTCGATATTCGGCAAACCGAGTAGGAAGCAATGCCACCGAGAGAATCTCGGCCACACCTAATACAAATCCTCCTAACATAGCTCCAGGTATACTTCCCACCCCTCCAACGACTACAGCGACAAATGCTTTTACACCAGTTAAAAATCCCATATCATAAGAAATTTGTCCATATTTTGCGCCCCAAAAAAAACCTGTAAAGGCAGCAATTGCCGAACCTAAAATAAATGCAACAGAAATAACTTTATTAATTTCGATACCCATTATGTTGGCTATTTCTAAATTTTCAGCGGTAGCTCTCATCGCAATTCCCATCTTGCTTTTTTTAATAAAAATCGAAAAGGCAATCATAATTGCAATTGAAGAGAAAATGATGAAGAGATCTATCGATCGAAAGGTTAAATATTGAGTTCGATAAAGAATATTAAAATATTCTGGGGTTTTAAATGCATAGGGCTGAGGGGAAACTATTAATTTTAAAAAATTCTCAATAAAAGTATAAAAACCAATTGACGTAATTAATAAAGCTACTTCTGGCCCCCCTCGTAGCTTTCGATAGGCAACAATATCTAAAACTAAGCCCATTAAACTGCCAAACCCAATGACCAAGAAAATGCCCGCAATAAAGGATAATCCATATCGAATACTCACAAAATACACAAAAAAAGCTCCTAAAGTAATGAGTGCCCCATGAGCAAAGTTGATTAGCCGTAATATTCCATAGACAACCGTCATTCCCAATGCCAACAAGGAATAGATACAACCTAAAATGACACCATTCATCGTTTGTTGTAAAACATAACCCAGTGAAAGCATAATCAGCCTCCCAGATATACCTTTCTCACATCTTCAAGAGATTCTATCTCTTTGGGAATTCCTTCTAATTTGACATTGCCTGTTTCTAATAGGTAAACATAATCGGAAACTCGAATCGCCATCGTTGCATTCTGCTCGACTAAGAGAATGGTCACACCTTGTTTTAAAATTTCTTGAATCAATTCATAGAGTTCTCGAACCACCAATGGAGCTAAACCCAAGGACGGTTCATCTAAAAGCATGAGTTTGGGTCTCGACATTAATCCTCTTCCAATAGCTAACATTTGTTGTTCTCCCCCGCTCAAAGTACCAGCTATTTGGTTTTCTCTTTCTTTGAGTCGAGGGAATAGGGAATAAGATTTTTCCAAATCCAATTGAATTTCTTGTTCATCATTCCGATGGTAAGCTCCTAAAAGAAGGTTTTCCCTTACTGTTAAACGATTAAAAATACCTCTTCCTTCAGGAACCAAACAAATTTCTTTGCGAACCCGTTGTGGTGTCGACATTTTGGAAATATCTTCGTCACGATAAAAAATACTTCCATTCACTGGTTTAAGAATTCCCATAATTGTTTTTAAGGTAGTTGTTTTCCCGGCACCGTTAGCCCCAATGAGAGAAACTATTTGTCCTGTTTTCACCTCTATTGAAACATCCTGAAGGGCTGGTATAACTCCATATTTCACACTCAGATTCTTAACTTTAAGCAATGGTATCACCCGCCCCTAAATAAGCTTCAATCACCTGAGGATTATTTTGTATTTCTTCAGGAGTACCCTGGGCAATCACCGAACCATAATCTAATACCTGAATAATATCAGCCAACCCCATTACAAAAGGCATTCGATGCTCAACAATAACCAGAGTGAGTTGAAATCTCTCCTTAATTTGGAGAATAAGTCTGGCTAAATCTTCTGACTCCACGGTATTCATTCCTGCCGATGGTTCGTCTAAGAGTACCACCTTTGGATCGGTCATCAAAGTTCGAGCAATATCTAATTTTCTTTGTAATCCATAAGGTAAATTGCTTGCCAGTTCACCCCTATATTGAGATAAACCAAAAACATCCAACATGGCTTCAACTTTCTTTTGCATTTCTCTCTCTGAACGAAAAAAACCTGGTGAGCTTGAAAGAGAAGCAATAAAAGAATAATGCAAATGGATGTGGCTGGCAATTTTTAAATTCATCTCAACATTCAGTGATGGAAAAAGACGGAGATTTTGGAAAGTTCGAGTTAAACCAACGCGGGTTATCTGATCGGGGCGAAAATGAGTAATATCAATCTGATTAAAAACAATACGACCTCGATTGGGTTTTAAAACTCCGCTCAATAGATTAAAAATTGTGGTTTTCCCAGCACCATTGGGACCGATGAGTCCATAAATCATTCCTTGGGGAAGTTCAAGGTAGTAATCACTAACTGCGGTAAGACCCCCAAAATTTTTCCATAAATCGTTCACTTTTAATATTGGTTCAGGCATTCCTATCTCCGTTCATAGATCTATAATTATTATATTAAAAAGTAAATGGAAAGATAAAACCCTCATGCAATTTCACGACACCATATGAAAATGAAAACACGTATTCAGGAATCAATTTCCCCCTTTAGCAAAGGGGGTGAGGGGGATTTGAAGAATAGACCATGATCAAAAAGAATATGTTTTTTTAATTTTAATCATCATGGTCTATTCTTTCCTTGTCAGTTTAAATACTATTTTCATCGTACGCCGTAGGCTGCTCTTTTAAGAATCGAATCCCTCTCCATCTCCCATTATCCAAAGGGAGAAGAAAGAATAAAAAACCTGAAAAAATGAGATTGCCACGACCTCAAAAAACGAGGTCTCGCAATGACGCAAAAAAGTATGGTTTTTTGAGTTCGTATTGTATTTACCGGATAGAATAAAACAAAAAGCGGACTCAAATAATTGAGTCCGCTTTTGAAAAAAATCATTTGGCAATTGTTGGATCGGATAAATACTCTGGGGCAATCTGTTTTACTGTAACAAACTTTCCGTCTTTCACTTCAATGACTGAAACTGATTTATTCGGAAGTTTACTACCGCCTTCGTAACTAATGGTTCCGGACACTCCCTGAAAATCTTTTATCTGGGCTAAACCCTCGGGAATCTTTTCCGGGGCATCACTTCCAACTAATTCAATTGCTTTTGCCACTAATTTCACTGCATCATATCCCAATGCCGCAAAAGCATTCTCGGGTGGATTCCCGAACATGGCTTGATAATCAGCTTTAAATTGTTGAATAATTGGGCTGGGATCTTCCAATGAGACATGAGTAGCAAAAATAACACCTTCAGCTGCTGCACCACCGGTTTCAACTAAAAGCGGTGTGTCAAAACCGTCTTCACCATACATAGGAATAGTAACCCCATTATCTCGTAATTGCTTGGCAATTAAACCACAGTTATCAGGAATAGCACCGACGTAGACAAAATCAACTTCGCCTCTATCTTGATATTCTTTTAAACGAGCTGCCATGGCGGAGAAATCTTTCCAGGTAACTTCAAAGTAGTCTTCGTATACAACTTCGCCACCATAGTGTTTTAAAGCATCGGCGAAGAAAGCACATACAGCAACACTAAAATCAACCGCTGTATCGACCCAAATAACGCCTCTCTTCAACCCGAGGTCCTTTACGGCATATTCGGCAATTGCTGATGCTTGAGCATTATCTCCAAAGCAAGCTAGCCAAGCCCCAAAACGCTCGGGGATACGAGGATGGGTAGCTCCTGGAGTCATAAAAGGAACTCCGTATTCTTTTGCCATCGAAGCAGCAATATTCACCCAATGG
>JAAYUT010000546.1 GCA_012517485.1 Candidatus Atribacter fermentans | reverse complement strand
TGAGGAAACATGCTCCTCAATTCCCGCCAAAACTCCCAATTCTCCTTCTACCGTGACATCGTGATCATGAGCATATTCAACAACTTTTTTAGTTAAGGCAACATTTTCTTCATAAGGAAGAGAAGAACCATCAATCATGACCTTTGAAAATCCATAATCAACACAACTTTTTGCCAATTCATAGGAATCACCATGATCAAGATTGAGAGCAATAGGGATATGACTTCCTGCTTCACGGGCCATCGCCACTGCACCTGGTACCATATACCTGAGCAAGGTTTGGTTGGCATATTGACGGGCTCCTTTTGATATTTGAAGAATAACCGGTGAATTACATTCAACGCAAGCATTAATGATGGCTTGTAGTTGTTCCATATTATTAAAATTATAAGCCGGAACGGCGTAACCACCTTTCATTGCCTTTTCAAACATTTCTCGAGTATTGACTAACCCCAATTCCTTAAAACTTACTGCCATGTTATTTTCCTCCTGTCTTATGAGATTAGGTTTAGATTAAATGCGGAAGTACGATTAGAAAATGAATCGCAGAAATTGTCCTCGTGAATTTTTCATCATACTACCGTTTACCTAATTTTATCCGTGGTTACCAACATCAATAAAATTCCAATAAATTGGACCGAAAAACAAATGTCAAATCCTTTGACTATTGAAATATCTTTCTATAACTGTCGGGTATTTTACCACGTACTGAGTTTAAAAAAAAGGCATTGGATTTTTATTCTTTTGCTCAAAACATTTCGTCATTTTGGTTGGCAATGATTTCAATAAAAATTTTCGCTAAGAACGGATCAAACTGAGTTCCGGACCCTCTTATAATTTCTTTGATGGCTTCCTCATTACTCATTTTTTCTTTATAAGCACGACCAGAAATCATAACATCATAAGCATCAACTATAGCAAGAATCCTGGATGACAATGGGATATCTTCACCCTTTAATCCTCTTGGATATCCAGTACCATCCCATCTTTCATGATGAGTGAGAATACCCTTAGCAATAAAGGCTAAGTCTGGAGATGATTGGACAATTCGATACCCAATTTCCGGGTGTTGTTTTATCAGTCTCCATTCATCCAAAGAAAGTTCTGATGCTTTAGTTAAAATTGTTTGGGGTATTGCCACTTTTCCGATATCATGGAGCACAGCTAATAAACGAAGTTCGCTTTTTAATGATCCTGTTAAATTCATTTTTTCACACATCTTGTCACATAATGTTTGTAATCTCGTAGCATGTAATTCAGTTTCTTCACTTACTTCGATTAAGGTTCTTTCCAGGGTTGAAATGATTGCTGACCGATTACTTTGTTCGCTCATTAATTTTTGCTGATACATCTTATCTTCAGCTTGTTTAAGAATTAAATGAATATCTTGGCTTATTATCGTTTTGGTCTCACTTCCCAAGGCTATACTAAGCGGGATTGGTCCAAATTGAGCTTGACTAATTTTATTTTTAATCCTTTCAATAATAACCTCTGCTTCATGGTTGGTTGTATTCGGGAGAAGAATGACAAAT
>JAAYUT010000545.1 GCA_012517485.1 Candidatus Atribacter fermentans | reverse complement strand
GTTGCACCGGGAGCGCATTTTTGCTGTGGTGGAATCCTTACCGATAGTTTTGGTCGTACGTCGATTAAACGACTCTATGCTATTGGCGAAGTTGCTTGCACCGGTGTGCATGGTGCCAACCGTTTGGCTTCTACCAGCCTTTTGGAGGGATTAACCTTTGCCTACCGAGCATCTCACGATATTGTTAAAAACCCAGCAACGAAGGAACAACCTCGAATCATTCCTTTCGAATATGGATATGGAAATCCCCCATCAGAGGCGATTTTGGAGAGTATGCGAAAAATTATTCAAGACACCATGTGGAAGTTCGCCGGACTTATCCGGAACCAATCAGGGTTAAAGTATGCTTTAGAAGTGCTCAACGGTCTCAAAAAACAGGTCGTTCAAATGAAGAATCATTTAGGCGCATCTGGTCCTTTGCTTGAATTAGAAAATAGTGTTGATGCTGGGTTGTTGGTGGTTGAAGCAGCTTTAAGGAACCCCATCTCATTGGGAACTCATTTTCGTTCCGATTCTTCAATGGTTTCGTAAGGAGTAATATTGGTTTGTTATTTTTAGTTATCACGATTCAGATTAAAGAGATCGAACTCTTCTTGTTCATCAAATAAGCTCTCAATGTGTTTTTTCTGATCAAGCCCAGCCAGATTAACACTCACGAAAAAGGTTTTATCGGATTCCCAATAGGAAGCTTCGACATCGATACACTCTTCTAACTGTTTTCGAACATAATAACGGCGCTCTTCCCAGTTTTGGTCTGGAACAGAGTACATTGTTTCCATACCAACTGAGAATTCTTTACTCCCCAAGCCAATACCAGCCACAACATCACCTAACCCTCCAGTATTAAGATCGTATTCACCTCGAAGCCGAAGATAAGTTTGGTCAAGATCACCATAAACCAACTCCAAACCGAAAATATTGGTATCTTTGGGATCAAAGAAAAAATAGGTTTCTCCATTTACTTGAGTATATTCATAGAATATCTCAGCGCTAAAATGAGTAGAAAATTCCTTTTCAGCCCAAACCCTTCCTCCCCACACAGTTGCATCGTCAAGAGTGGAAAGGTTAATGTTCTGATAGTATACCTTCCCACCGTAGCTCTTTTTTTCAAATCCAACACTCAAGTAAGCATCATTTCGCCAAGTGCTCATATTGCCCTGAGTGAATTTCCCATAACTTAAATTCGCTTCTATGAAAAATCCATCTTCGGATTCAGTGCGATATGAAGCAATGAATTGGGGGAGACGGCTGATGATTTCATCGTTAAACCGTTCGTTTTCAATACCGAGCATCCAAAGAGACAGTCCATTTTTTTGATAATGGGCATACCCACCAATGGTTGCTTTTTCATTTTGCCAAAGGTCAATAAATATTCGTGCCTCGAGATAGGGATACTGGAGAGTTATATCACCGCTTATTCGACTGCTTTGTAAGGTGGCATAGGAAAGATTTGCTTGAAATAATAAGTTTTCGGAAAAAAGATATTCATAGTTACCCTCAACAAAGAATCCCTTTTTTCTTTGGTAACCTAAACTTGGTATGAAATTAGCACTATGGTTGTTGAGAAGACGAGAATAGGCAGGAAGTTGAATGATTCTTTTTTCTTTGAAATAGAAACCTAATCCATTAATTAAAATCCGATCCTGTGGATAAATTAAAACTTCCTTGGCACGAATACTATATAAAGGAGGTGAATGGGGACATCCAGTAACCAACAAGTCGGTACCGGTCCATTTTCCTTTTTGATATTCTATCTTAGAACCTCGAAAGTAAAGATTCCCTCCTTCGTTTAATTCATATACCAATTCTGCGCTTTCAAACCAACCATTTCTGGTTTGAAAGTTGTAGTACATTTTTTCTGCACTGATTTGGTATTTACCAAAGTGAGCCTTAATAAAGCCTGGGATAAAGGCTTCCGACGTATCGAAACGAAAAAGCAGTTGATTGGTTGAAAAAAACATATCCTTCCAGGAAAGCTGGACATTTCCAATAGCCTCAACCTGGGAATTAACATCGTCATAAAGGAGCGTATCGGCATTGATTCGAATGCCTTCTTTTGCTCCGATGCTCGTCGTTAAAGGGATTGTTAATAATAGAAAAAAAGCGATCAATGCTAATTTTTTCATCGCTTTTATAAAAAAGAGATGAAGTTGGTTCATTGTTTTAAGTTTGATTGGAGCTCCTCGATTTTATTTTTTACATTTTCAATTTCTGATTCAATTTGTTTTTGGTTTTCAATGAGCTCTTTT
>JAAYUT010000544.1 GCA_012517485.1 Candidatus Atribacter fermentans | reverse complement strand
ACCCGCGGTCTTCAACGTGACAGGCTGACGTGTTTGGCCAGGCTACACCACGACCCCGCTCATTCCTGCTTCGGATGAAGGATATCTCCCTCCCCCGAAAGCAATTAACATTTTAATAGGTCAAAAAGCTTTTGGCAAGTCTTTCTTAAAAATATTCAAAAAAGCTTCATTTATTTTCCTGAATGACCTTATTATAATCATCGGAACTTAACAACTGCTTTATTTCTTCCGGATGAGTAGATTGAATCACGCAAATCCATCCTTTTTCATATGGACTTTGATTAATAACTTCTGGTTTATTTTCGAGGAGAGAATTCACATCAGTAATAACCCCAGATAGTGGTGAATAAAGGTTGGATACGGTTTTGATCGATTCCACATCACCGATTTTATCCCCCTTTTTAACCGTTAGGTTTGGTTTTGGAAGCTCAACGTAGACAAGGTCTCCTAATTCCTCCTGAGCAAAATCAGTGATACCACAACGATAAACACCATCTTCTTCCTTCACCCAAAAATGCTCAGGAGTATATAATAAATCTTTTGGAATATTCATATGAAACCTCCTTGTTTTAGCCAGATACTCAATCCAAGTAATTATTTAAAATAAATGTAACGAAGTTCCGAAGACTGAATCGGCGGCTTCCATAACTGCTTCAGTGAGCGTGGGATGAGGATGAATGGTATGAGCTATCTCTTCAGGAGTCGATTCAACTGCCATTGCTAAAGTTAACTCACCAATGAGATCAGATGCGTGAGGTCCAATGATATGAGCACCTAAAATCTCACCAGTTTTTTGGTCAGCAATAATTTTCACTAGTCCCTCAGTTTCTCCTTCAATGAGAGCTTTTCCTACTGCCCGAAAAGGAAACTTTCCAACTTTTACGTCGAATCCTGATGCCACAGCCTCGTCTTCAGTTAAACCGACTGAGCTGACTTCTGGTGAACAAAAAATACAATTTGGTACGACTCGGTAATTCATGCTTGCTTCTTTTCCCATGATATTCATAATAACCACTTCTGCTTCTTTAAAAGCAACATGAGCCAAAAGATATTTCCCATTAACATCACCAGCAGCAAATATTGATGGCACCGAAGTTTTCATTTGCAAATCGGTAACGATCGCTTTTTGATCCATCTTTATTCCGGCTTTCTCGGGATAAAGATGGTCAGTCATTGGCACTCTTCCGGTAGCGATTAAAACATAATCACCTTCAGCTACCTTGGTCTCAGAATTTTGTTCATAGGAAACTTGAAGTTTTTTATCTTTTGAAATTCCAATCACTTTAGCTTTAGTATGAATCTTCATTCCTTTCTTTTCTAGTATTTCAACTAAAAGTTGAACGACCTCGCTATCGGCAATAGGCAGAATATTAGGAAGCATTTCAATCACTTCAACTTGAGTTCCAAAACTTTCGAGAATGCAGGCCATTTCCATGCCGATATAACCACCACCAATCACGACCAATTTTTCCGGAATAGACGGTAAATCTAATACTTGATCGCTATCAATGACCCCTTCCAAATCAACCCCTGGAACAGGTAATTGGGCAGATTCCGAACCAGTGGCAATCAAGATATGTTTCGCTTGTATGCTTTCTTTTTTGTTCTCTTTGGTTACCACTTCAATAGTCTCTTTATCCAGAAATGAACCAATACCATCAACTATCTCTACCCCGGCTTTTTTGAGTAAAAATTTGACTCCTCCAGTTAGCTGTTTAACCACTTTATTCTTCCGAGCCAAAACCCGAGCCCAATCCACTCCATCAACTTTGGCTTGAACTCCAAATTCTGCAGCTCTTTGACTAAGATGGAAAACTTCCTGTGATCGAAAAAACGCTTTAGTTGGAATACAACCTCGGTTTAGACAAGTTCCTCCAATTTCCCGACTTTCAATTAAAAGAGTTCTTATTCCTTTTTGTCCGGCACGAATGGCCGCTGCATATCCGGCCGGTCCACCTCCAATAACAATGAGATCGGTTTGCCTCATTCTTAACCTCCAATTTTGATGTTTACCTAGCTTAACTAATCAGTAAAAAATAATACGAATTTTTAAACAGCCTTAAGAAACGAAGAAATCATCGTCTCTCAAAAATTTGACCTTTCCAAACCCAACTTTTTGAAGTCGTGGAATTGTTCCCCTAAAATAGAAATTCTCATTACTTAAAATAAAAAAGTAACCCCGCTGTGGTTTTAACTTGATAATAAACACAGAACATTTTGAGGTATGGTAATTTAGCCGTGAGGAATCCAGTTTTTTCATCAAGATTTATTTTTTAAATAATTATCAATGGCTCGAGCCGCTTTTTTTCCTGCCCCCATGGCTGAAATAACTGTAGCAGCACCGGTTACAATGTCACCACCAGCATAAACTCCCGGTATATTCGTTGCTCCGGTCTCTTCATCAGCTTCGATGTATCCTCGTTTATTGAGTTTTAATTCCGGCAAGGTCTCGAGGAGCAAAGGATTCGGTCCTTGACCAATTGCCACAACTACCGTATCAGCTGGGATAACAAATTCCGAACCTGGAACTGGAATCGGTCGACGTCGACCGCTTTCATCCGGTTCCCCCAATTCCATTTGAATACATTCTATACCAGTAACCCATTTATTTTCGTTTCCAATAAACCGAACTGGATTGGTTAAGATGATACAGTTAATACCTTCCTCTTCAGCTCGTTCAATTTCTTCAATTCGAGCAGGCATTTCTTTTTTTGTCCTTCGATAAACTAAACAGACTTCTTCGGCGCCTAATCGAAGGGCGGTTCGTGCCGAATCCATGGCTACATTTCCCCCGCCAATAACCGCAACCCGTCGACCAACTTTGGTAGGGGTGTCATGATCTGGAAATCGATAGGCTTTCATGAGATTTGAGCGGGTTAAAAACTCATTCGCTGAATAAATTCCATTTAAATTTTCACCAGGGAGATTCATAAAATGGGGTAATCCGGCTCCGGTTCCGATAAAAATAGCCTCAAATCCTTCTTGGCGTAAATCCTCAAATGTTAAGGTTTTCCCAATAACCACGCTTAATTCAAGTTCAACACCTAAGGATTTGACATAATCAACTTCCTGAGCGACTATCGCTTTGGGAAGACGAAATTCTGGAATGCCGTAAATTAAAACTCCCCCAGCTGCATGGAGCGCTTCAAATATCGTTACATTATATCCCATTTTAGCGCAATCACCAGCACAAGTAAGACCAGCTGGACCTGATCCAATAATTGCGACCTTTCTCCCGTTTTGAGTTGGTACCTTTGGAACCTCAATACCTTTTTCCCTTTCGTAGTCAGCTAAAAATCTTTCTAAATAACCAACTGCTATCGGTTGCCCTTTTTTCCCCAGAATACATAAACTTTCACATTGTTCTTCTTGAGGACAAACTCTCCCGCAAATAGCTGGTAAACTATTCTTTTCCTTGATTTTCAGAATGGCTTGATCAATTTTCCCTTGGGCTAAAAGACCAATAAACCCGGGTATATCGATTTCAACAGGACAACCCTTCATGCAACTTGGTTTTTTACATTGTAAGCATCTTTTGGCTTCTTCAATGGCAGCCCATTTTTCTAACCCAAGTGGGACTTCATTAAAATCACGGATTCTCTCCTGAACAGAACGTTGGGGCATTTTGGGACGTCCAGTCAACCGATTATGAGACATGGCGAACTCCTTCCTCAGCTTTTTTCATCAACCAGTTCTCAACAGCTCTTTTTTCTTCTT
>JAAYUT010000543.1 GCA_012517485.1 Candidatus Atribacter fermentans | reverse complement strand
TAAGGATTGGCCTCAACGAGCCCCAGTTCAAGTTCCCTTGGTATACGTGAAAACTAATAAGTTCAATGCAAATTATCGAAATGGGATAGACCAATTCTTGGCTGAATTAAATGCGAATCAGATCATATCTCCGACTGATCTACTCAAGGACCCTAAAGCATATTGGAATCTGGATGGAACACCCCAGAAGGATGGTTATTATTTAGTTTACCAAGAGGGTACAAGGCCTAATCATCCGTTTGAAACCGGTTTTCCAATCGGAGATAAGCAAATTTTGTATCAAGAAATTACCCGGATATTGGACGGAGTTTTAGAACCGATTGAGCCAATCGTAAAATGCAATCGTCTATACCGCAAAAACCGACCAACAGCTTCAATGCACGTTGGTGATTTGCAAAATAAGGAAAATATTGATGTTGGAGTAGATGAAAATGGAAAACCTGTAGTAGAAAAAATTGAACATCTTGGAAAGCAAATCACCCAAGCCATCCAGGAAGTTTGGCGCCTTAGTCAAGCTGAGCCATATATATTCTTTTTCTGGTTCAATGAAATTACGCGTGATGCCCTTCTGGAAGAATGGAAAGAACTAATGGGGGATTATTTCTCCCCGATTCCAGTAAAAATTCCCCCTGATCTTTGGCAAAAATTAGTTACCGACGATCAATTCGATTTCCAAGATTTATTAGAGTCCCGACGAGCAAAGAATGGGAGTTTCGCCAGGAAAAAAGAGGAATTCTACAGTTTATTAAAATCTGCTAACCGTATTCGAATAACTAAATGGGTCGCATTTATCCGCTCTTT
This sequence comes from Candidatus Atribacter fermentans, assembly GCA_012517485.1. Lineage (GTDB taxonomy): Bacteria > Atribacterota > Atribacteria > Atribacterales > Atribacteraceae > Atribacter > Atribacter fermentans. The sequence continues at coordinate 1,597 of JAAYUT010000543.1, read as the reverse complement.
ACGGGAGGAATATGATATACACGGGGAGGAAAACGATCTGCCTGAGATAATGGCTGTGATAGAGCAACCTGGATTTATCGATAACAAATGGGATGAACGTTATGAAGGGCTACGCTCACCCAAATCAGTGATCCGAGAGGCTTGTGTCAAGTGCCATGTTCTTTCGCAATTTATTTTTTCAGTTGAAACGGCGAAACCTTCACAGGTAGAATTGGATTTTCTAGAAAATGATGACAATTCCGAAGAAGGAAAACTTAAAAAGAAAGACATTAGACGTAACCTAAAAAATCACGATGCTGAGATGTATCGAGTAAAAGGTAGCCTTTACGATTTGCTTCTCAGGCAAACTGGTATTACCTTGGGATCATGGGATACCTTTTTGGCTCGCTTAGAAATTCCAGAAAAATATTTTCAGGCTGAAATCATTGGTTTATACAGGGCACGGTCTTACAAACTCAATCTGGATATACCAGTAGCAATAAGGTTTAGACGAGATATGCGTCATGCAGAAATGACTTTCCCAGGGATGAATGGAAAGTGGCTCCCCTATCTAAAAGGATGTGTTCGCTTAGGGGAATTAATAATTCAAGATAAAGGGAAAATAATTTCCTGGGTGCCCGGGAAAGGGAAACAGCCCAATGAAGTCTGTTTAGACGACGAAAAAATTCTTGCTTTTGTCGATAACGTCCTACGCGGGCCAGGCGGAAAGGATCGAATCGTTTTTATACATGCTAACAACTTCAGGACTAAGTTGAATATTGGTCTAAGAAATCCAGAAATGGAACTGAATAAATATAAAATAGGTAAAACGATAGAGTTAACACCCAGACAAATACCATCACTAAGACTTATCCGCATATTAACCAATGAAGCCCCAGATTATATAGATCTTACAGACATTCCGAATGAACCCAATAACTCACTCTTCCGTACGAAGGTTGGTGAATTTGATGTCTTTTATAGTGTTGGGGAGCTGGCGACTGTAAGGCGTCAAATGATTAAAGAAAGTAGTAAAATCGCGGAGCGAAGACACCCAGATAATCCCGAAGAAAAGGAAATGATCAGCAAATTAGATTTTCCTGATGAAGCCTTTAAACATTCCCAATTGGTAGAAATTATTCCTTATTTTATGCAACAAGATGATGATCCTGAAGATTTAGTATGGATAGCTCATCGATTGCGATCAACTATTAATTGGGCTGCGGGTAATATCTTGTTACCTCGTCCAATTCACCTGGCAGAAAAATTTTTTGAGGATATGAAATGCCTGTATGACAACGATAATGCTGAAGAAGAATAATCCGTGGTTCAGGTTAGAAAACATTCAATACCTCAATTCTTACTAACCTGAACCGGCCTAAACTTACAACCATAGGTTGCCGGTTTCCCCAGCATAGTCCAGGATAGCCTTTCAACTGTGTTCCACCAGATCCCAGGGACCTCATACCACCGAGCGCCGGCAACCCCCTTTGGAATATCCGGATCCGGTGCAGTCCCGCGAGCGAGAAAGCCATCGGGGTGAATTCCATCCTCCGTATAAACAGCGGAATAGATGGGTCCAAGAGCGGCCAGAGACAGAATCATCCCCCATCCGCAC
>JAAYUT010000542.1 GCA_012517485.1 Candidatus Atribacter fermentans | reverse complement strand
TGCAGATAGCATTCATGGGCCGGTTTTGCATATTTGTTTCCTGCAAAACCGCGAATGCTATATGCAAGTGCCGGGAGCGGGGGGCGCGGGCGATCATTTATTTTATTTTTCTGCAGGCTAAAACAACACCGTGAATGAGCAGACCACTTTTGAACTATCAAAAAAAAATTGGAGGCAATGCACCCTAACGGTTTGCGTGTATGTGCAGTAGCGGATTAGAAGCAATTACCTGTCCATTTAGCACAAAGTTTTTTCGAAGCACAGACCTTCGATTTACCACTTCACCCGCTATTGCCACATACACGCTGTTGTGCCTTCGTTGTTCTTTTCCGTCCGTTTTTTTGGCGGTCGTTTTGGTCGTGCATTGGGGCAGGCACACTCTTTGCCAAGCTTTGGTTTGAGCGTTGGCTCGTGGGGCTTTGCAATGTGTGTGGCTGTGAAGCGTTGGTTATTCTATTTCTATTGCTTTCCATCCCCATTCATTTTTCTTTTTATTGAATGATAGTATTGCTCTTCCCTTTACCGGATGACCGTCAGTTAGCTTACTCTCTTCTATAATTTTGGGCTCAATAAAGACGTCATCTACAAAGCCAAAGTTCTGTGGAGAAATTACCTTTATTGTTCCTTCAAAATCTTTCATTGCATCAGATGCCACATTAGAGTCGGCTTTTTTAGCAGTCAGGATTTTATAAAAACCATCCTGTCCGTCTCCATTAAAACGCACTTTTAAAAGGTCGCCAATTTTTGGTTTGGTCAAATTGCCTGAGTAATTGAAGAATCCAAATTTCCGCTTGTCCTTCACAAAATTCAGCATGTTCTTGTTTTCGTTCACAAACTCAACTGCAATTATTTCTTCCGGTATATCCTGAAACAATATTTCCTCTGCTTGCTTGATGTGGCTTGAATACAAATCTTGGTTGTCCTTTTTAGCTATGGAAGATTTATACCACTCTTGTTCTGTCCATTGCACTATTTGATTCGGCAACTTCCATTCGTGTTTTTCTCTTGTTGCTATAACTTTTTGTATTTCCGTTTTAGCTTCGTTGTACATTCTCCTTTCAATGAGTATTTCAGAAAAAGTCTGTCTTAACTTAACTAAAAAGTCTTCGGGAGTTTTTAGGCTCAAGGCTTTGCAATAACAAGCAAACTGAATGTCTTTATCTTCTGAAAATATTTCTGCCATAAGTTCCCACACCCAAAAGTCATTTTTCTTTTGCTTGGCAAAAGGCAAAAATGCGGATAGAACATTTTCATCACTACCTGATGCCAAAAGAAGCTTTGCTTTGAAATAGGGCGGGTATTGATAGTCAGGATGTTTCTCAATCAAAGCATCTAGTTTTGGTAAAAATGATTGAATTTTCTCTTTATCAATCACTCGTTGTTGTCCAAAAGGATCTAAAGGTTCTCCTTCCAAAAGCTTCTTGGAATAAGCAATGTATGCCTGTTCGGCAATAGACATCATCTTTTTTCCATTGAATTCTTCTTTTAGAAAATCTTCCGAACTAAGGTTTTCTAAATTCCACCAGTCAGTAAAAGTCAGATAGCTTGACCAGTTTTGATAGCCTTTGTGAAAGGCTTTGTAAATAAAAGAATATGCCTCAGATGGCTTGGTGAAATGAAAGTCTCTGATAATTTCAAATAACTCATTGATTTTTCCATAATCAACATGCTCTGCTTTTTGTAAGCCAAAAACCAAACTACCGATTTGCCAGGCACAATTGTCAAATACCATTTTCTCATCTTCAGGCAATTGCAAATCTTTAATCTTTATGAGATTTTCCTTGAATGCTTCAAATGATTCCGGTTGATTGTATTTCTTGAGATAATCATAATACACCCATGCGGCAGCCCGCTTATTCCAAATGTTTTCGGGTTCTGTTTCCAAAGCCTGAATTGCCATTTGCAAAGCTTCATCAAGCTTACCTGCTTGTCTAAGTTCATTGATTTCTTTAAATGACATAATCAGCTTCTTTTAGGTTGTTTACAATGGATTTGATTCTGCCTAGAATTTCGGGGCAGTCACATTTCTTTTCTAATGGAAGCACTCGACCGAAAAAACCTGCTTTATCATATTCAAAGTCAATTATGGAAGACCGTCCATTATTATCTATGGTATATCTTTCACGGTATTCGAGATGCTGAATGTTGGAAATGATTTCACCTTTTGTTAAACCTTTACTGATAAAATCGAATAGATTTTTCAAGAATGGCTTCTCTTCTTCAATTGCTACATCAAATTCAATTTGGGTCAGAATACCTTCAATGTTGTTCCTGTTTACTACAATCGGAGTAGCACACTCTAGTATTTTTGTGATGGTTTCAAATAACTCATCAGAATTGGTTTGTGCAGCTAGCTTTTGAAAATTGCTTTTAAAAACATTCTGACCATTAACCCAGTGTTTGAATGCTGCTGTTTGGGCTTCTCTTTTGAAGATATATCTTACTTCATACCCAACTTTCTGCCAAGCTTCAATATCTATATAATGCTTTTGCAGAATGTACCACCTGTGAATGAAATGATCTTGGATAGTCAATGGTGCATCAACTAAACCAAATTTTTCCAATTCCGGCAAAACTTCATTGATATTGATTTCAGTTTTCGGATTTGATTGACCTGTCAACTCATTGAAGGCTTGTTGAACATTCACGTCAATAAAATTCATGCCTGAAAAGGATGAAAAATACGGTGGATTGATGCAAAACAGTTTCTTGGATGCTCTGGTAACTGCTGTATATGCCCAACGGTAAAATTCTGAATTGGTCTTACCTGAGCGGTTATGTTCCGATTCATAAAAGTTGAAGTTGGCTTGCGTTCCTCTGTCCCAAAATACAAAGGCATTTGACCATTCACCGCCCTGAGCTTTGTGACAGGTTACTGCATAACCATATTTTAAAAGTATGCAGTTGAAATACTTATCATTAATAATGGCTTCCTTAAATTCCTCTGTTCCTTTCTTGAGTTTGGGATGCCTGTTTTTGAAATCCACATAAAGGGCTCTTTGCTCTTCGGGTTTTAAGTAATTATCACCGTATAAATAGTTTTCTAAAATAAATCCGTTTATGGTTTTGGGCTGATTGTTTTCATCAGGTAAAACAAGGCTAATTCCCCTCCAAGTTAATCTTACAGTTTTTGTTTTTCCTTTTTCAATGTAAAAACTAACTTCTCTGCTTTCAACTGTTGGATTTGCTTCTGATACAATAGCAAATTCACCATTCATGATACCTAAACGGTAATTGTTTCCACCAATGATAACGGTATCGGATGCCTGAATGGGTAAATCATCTCCAAATTTTTCTCTGCGGATAGCTCGGTTCAAATCAAGCGCTGTTTTGTTTTTGTAGCAGATGATTATTTTTTGGTCTTGTTGTGCCTTGTAGGTTTCTAAGTAATCTTGATATGCTGGATTGAAAATGTCCCGTCCATTTTCTCTCAAGTCAAAATCATTGAAGTAGCCGGAAGTAAGGCTCTGCCTTATTTTAGTGGCTGAAATCAAAATGCCATTATTAGCATCCTGACGTTTCACTTCCTTCATTTCAGCTTGCGAAACAGAAACCTTGTAAGTCTCACTTAAATAATTTGGATCTAGTGCAGGAGAGAAGGTCATGCCAATTGGTGGCAACTGTGCAGGATCACCAATAAAAATAATTTTGCTGGTTGTGGTAGCTTCTTGAATCCTTCCATAAGTAATCAGGTCTCGCAACAAATGCCCACTACCAAAGCGGAAAAACTCGCCCTGACTTAAAATATCGCTGACCATAGAAGCTTCATCTACTATCAGAACCGAATCATGAACTTCCGGATTGTTTCTGATTTTGTATTGGTACAAAAACGAAATATCATTTTCATCTTCACTTTGTTTGATTTCCTGCAATTCATCGAAACTGTAGATTCCCTTGTGAATCGTGGTGGATTCAAAGCCTGTTTTTTGATTGATGACTTTTGCTGCCCTGCCAGTCGGAGCCATCAATTGATATTTCTTTTCTAAAGATTTAAGATATTCAACAAAACCCTTTAACATGGTTGTTTTACCACTTCCCGCATATCCCTGAAGGATAAATATCCGCTCATCGCTTTCTAAAAAAGCATGAAGCTTTTCCAACGCATTGCGTTGGTCGTTGGTGAGATTGATATGTTGGAAATGGTCAAAAATATTCATGGCTGTTATTCTTTCATGCAAAGGTTTATTTTATCTGTGCGGTGTATCTGCATTTTATCGTATGTTTTGTATACCGTTTACAACATCAAAAAGTACTTTATGATAAAAACTGTAGTTTTTATCAAAATCAGAAATAATCTGATTGAGTGTTTGTTGATCGTTAGGAGATAATTGATCTCTATGACTTCCTTTATTTCTTAAGAAATAGATCTCATTTATATTTCGAGCATTAACCTGATAATTAAAATGAATTGACAAGAAGATTGATTTAGTGTTAAAGCTTACTCTTGACAATTCTACTGGTTCAGATTGGTTTGTATTTCTATTGAATGAAAAAAATGAATTGTAAAAATTAAACGGTTTGCCTCTGTAGTTCGGCCAATTTGGAATTACTGAGCGATACTGTTGTGGATTTGCTGAAACAAGGTTGTGAACATTCAAGGAATTCAAAGAGAAATTGAAAATGTTTTCAAGTTGCAATGAAAGCCTTCTCCCAAATTCAACAATATCATCGTTTTTAAGAGCTATTTTCATCTCTTTGAAATCCTTTATTAGCTCAGCTTTTAAGTTATTATCTGCAATGTTGTGATAGAATACTTTGCCGTAGTTGAGTGCCTTTTTGTCTATAAAACTTAAATAAGCTTTAATTCTGCCAACGTCAGATTCCGTGATACTTTGAAATTTATCAAGTCCAGAGGTATTGGTTCCGTTTTGAAAAAAGCTATTGATTATTTCAAGGTTGAAAGACTCAAAAAACCAGGTATACTCATTATTCCCTTGCAATTGTGTTAGCAAGGTTTTTGTAAACTCTATAAATTTTCTCAAGTCTTCTTCGTTCATATTTATTGATTTTTGAATCTTCTATAAAGGCTCATGGCTTTATTGAGCCCTTGGTTTACCAATGTATTTAAAACAGAATTAAGGTCAATCTTGGATTGATCCTTTGTTTCTTTCAAACCAGTCAAATTATCAAACCTCTCCTTCAATTTTTTATAAGTACCATCCTCAATTCCTTTGACCATCTTCAAGAACTCCAATTTCCCATCCAGAACATTCACCAAATGGGCATTTATGTTTTTTACATGACCTTTATCGGCAATGTAATCCCGTTTAAAAATCTGCTCCGCTTTTTCATAACCGAACTTTTCCCAATAGTATATCCACATGCGGATTTGCTTCACATATCTCCTGCGGACATTTACCTTGTCATTTACAATCAAGCCTGTTGCTTCTTGGCGATACCCTGCTTTTTGTAAACGTGTTTTCTTAGGGTTGATAACCAGTTTTTGGTCTTCTTCAATGATTCGATTTAGCTCCTTGTTGAATTCTTCATCTGTATAGATGTTGTGCGGTGACGAAAATGTAATATCGTCAGCGTACCTTGTATAAGTTGCACCAAATCGGTTGGCAAGTCCGGTAAGTCTTCGGTCAAGCTTTTTGCATAGAATGTTGGTTAAGGTCGGAGATGTAGGGCTGCCTTGTGGAAGAACTGTTTTTACTTCACCGTCAATTTCAAAAGGGTGGGTGCAAAGACTTGCCAAAAGGAAAGCCAAAGGTTCTTTGTCGCCATATAGGTTAAAAGGTTCGTAAATGAAGCCCATTTTCACTCTGTTGCGGTCGAAAGTGTGAAAAAAGTCTTTTAAGTCCATGTTCAGTACATAATGATGCCCCATATGCTTTTTGGCATTGTCAACGATTGACTTCTCTAAAACAAAACCTGTTGCTGCTTCATGTGGCTCATAAAAACATTGAAGCACAAAGTTTAGAGAGCGAAGGATAGATTTTAACCCTTTCACGGGTGCATGGATGGTTCTGTCTGCACCCGACTTTTTCTTGATGGTAAAAGTCTGATAACGCTTTTTGCAAAGTGTGGGATTCGCATAATAGGTCAATGATTTTAATTGAACCGGCTTACATTCCTCACCATACAGCATATTCTTAGCATCACTTAATAGCTTAACTAAGTCCTCTTTGCTTTGCAGTTCTGCAAATTGCTTCCTTATTTGGTCGATATGTGCCTGTTCAATATTCATGTCTAAAGTTTTGAAGGACTTTGAAAACACCTGCCGGATACTCTTTTTGTATGAATATTTCAATCATTACAACTGAAATCAATACCTATTCATCACTAATAATTACATCAATAACAACTTCATATTATTGATATTGAAATCAATAACCGCTGTTAAAAATGCCTAAGTGACATTCATCCCAACCGGAGGTTGGGAGAAGATGCCGATCATTGTCTCAAACCGAAATCTGAGACCAGCACCCACGAATCAATATCTTGTGGCAAGTGTTTCAAAGAACTTCTGCAAAAGTATAATGCTTTTGTGCACTCAATCTGCACGGTAAAGATACAGATAAAAATAAGTTACAAAAGCGTATTTTGTATTTCCATTCATTACATTGCTCATTCAGGGAATAAAAGTATCTTTGTGCTGTGCATTCAACCTGCACTTAAAAATCTTTATTTTATGTCTGTCAACAAAAATGCACTTATCCGCTATCAAGTCTTAGACCGTTGCTTTCGCAACACGGGCAGGATGTATTTTTGGGAAGACCTACTCGATGAATGCAATAAAGCATTGATTGATTTTGACCCAAACAGCGAAGGAATACAAAGAAGGCAACTGTTTGATGACATCCGTTTCATGGAAAGTGAAGCAGGCTGGTCTATCCCTCTTGGCAGAATCCGTCATGGTAGAAAGGTTTATTACCGATATGAAGATTTGTCGTTTTCAATCAGCAACCAACCTTTGAATGATTCGGAAGCCGAACAAATAAAGTCAGCCCTTCAAATATTTTCTCGTTTCTCTGGTACACCTCAGTTTGAGTGGGTCAATGAAATGATTCCAATGCTTGAATCTAAGTTTGGCTTAATTGAGCGTAAAAGTGGAATCATCAGCTTTGAGATCAATATTGACCTTAAAGGGCTTCATTTTTTAACTCCACTGTTCAATGCCATAGTTAATGAGCGGGTTTTACTTGTCAAATACAAGGACTTTAAAAGTTCTGAACCATACGAAATCACTTTTCATCCATACTATTTAAAGCAGTACAACAGTCGGTGGTTTGTCTTTGGGCTTAATTCTGATAATCAGGTTCCGAATTGGAATCTTGCTTTAGATCGAATTGAGTCATTGTCTGAAACTGCTCAGAAATACAAAAAGTCAGAAACCGATTGGGAAGAGTACTTTTTCGATTTAGTTGGTGTTACCCGCCCCGAACGTGGGAACTTACAGGAAATCGTCTTAAAATTTTCTCCTGAAGTTGCTCCCTATGTCATTACGAAGCCCATTCATCCAAGTCAAAAGCACAAGAATGACCCAACTGGTCTTGAAGTCAAAATCAAAGTCATTCCAAATTTTGAGTTGGAACGATTGATTCTTTCTTTCGGAGAACAAGTCAAGGTAATTTCTCCACAGGATTTCAAAGAACGTATTTCTCAGCGTCTCAAGTCAGCAGGTCGTCTTTATTGAGTGTTGGCAAAATTCAAGCTCTTTTGGTTTTTTAAACGTTGGCTTTTGTGTCGGCAAAAACCAAATGTGCTTGAATGTGCGGTCGGCTTTCTACAATGAGGCACAACGTTTAGCCGGTAAGTGTCGTGCGACCTTAATATTACATAGCTTTCTTCTGGTATTAATCTCCTTAAAAAACGAACTAATTCATTTATATCGTATGCCAGCATGGCATTTACCGGCTTGTTAGGGAGCGTTGCCGCGCG
>JAAYUT010000541.1 GCA_012517485.1 Candidatus Atribacter fermentans | reverse complement strand
TAATAACAAAATTAATTCCTGCATAGTTCACAGAAAAATTTTTCTGTGATTTCTGGTGCCCAGAACAGGACTCGAACCTGCACACCATTGCTGATACTAGTCCCTGAAACTAGCGCGTCTACCAATTCCGCCATCTGGGCAAAACTAAACTATAATTCAATACCAAAAGAACTTCTATCAAACAATTTTACTTCTGTTACCTCTAAATGGCGGGAGCTCGTTTCACTCGGTTCCGCCATCTGGGCAAAACTAAACTATAATTCAATACCGAAAGAACTTTTTTCAAAATTGCGGATGCAAAGATATAAAAAATATGTAGATTAAAACTAAAAATACAACTTTTTCTTACTTACTATTCAATGCTGTCCAATTAAAAAACTTTATTCTTTACAAGGAAAATGAAGTATTCTATTACCTACTTCATTTACAAATGTTTAACTGCTACGCGGTAATTGGATTTCGTTTCGTCTTAGGCGATAAAGCGCTCTAAGAAAAATCAACCATCCTATTCCTCATATAGGATAAACTAAGTAAGGATGTTACTAATTTAAAAAAAACTTTAGTCGGACAGTAGTGACTTGCTATAAAAATGAAAAGTTCTTATTTCATCTAATTTTAATTTAACAAGTTGAGCTTCGCCTGATTTTTTGTTATGTTCAATTCCAACAAATTCATTTTTGTTATTTCTCGTCAAGAACAATTCCGAATCCTCATTTAAAGTGTAGATTCTGCTATTTTGATATAGTTGATTTTCAGATTGAAGTGCACAAAAAACATGGAGCCCCATTTGAACAACTATTCTATAAAGATTTTCCTCTTTCCACACACCTAAAATTTTGAATTTAATGGGTTCTGTGGGATTAAAAGAATTTTGTGTTAAATCTTTAGCAAAGTAGAAAGTGTCAATCGTTACCCATCTTTCTATATTGACATCGTAAAATTCAGGGTAATAGTTAAACCATACGATATTGTTATCTTTGTTACTAGATATATGATTTAATACTAGTCCAGCAAGATTATTTCTATTTTTAACAAAGGACGGAGTATCAACTGCAACAGTTTTATCAAATATAGCAGAGTCTGCTTTAAGTTTATAGTAGCATAGAAAATTACTATTAAATTTGAACTGATTGTTTTCGATCAGATAAGTCGTGGTTAAAAATTTGTTATCTTCAAAAAGAAATGCATAGTTAATATTTATATTATTACTTGGACTGATCCTGTAATAATTTGTTGGTTTAAGTTGGGAGTCGAGAGTAAAAAGAATGCTTGCTGGAAAAACACTATAGTCTTTACCTTCGGGTAAAGGGTAATAGCAAATAGCAGAAGCAATAAGTTTTCCATTATTACTGAATATCCCTTTTAATTGGTATTTAGGGTATGAAACTTTATCTAGTACAAATTGTGATTCCCAAATCTCCCTCTTTTTATTAACGTCGTTTGAGTATGGAGCATAGTACCATGCACTATCTAACTCAATTGTAGATATATATTCACTATTTTTTGTTGATATGACTTGAATTGAATTGAATATTCTATCATTAATCAATAGTAATGTATCGTTTGCCAACGCTAACATTCTTATTCCACCTAGATTTAAATTGACTTTTAAATTTTCAATTTCAGCAATACTGGAAAATCCATTTGCTAAAATATTTTCAAAGGATGTTTTGTTATAATTGTAGAAAGGTAGAGGAATAGTATATCGTTGATAAGGGCGAGATGTTTTGTCAATTATAGTGATAGCAGACGCATGAAAAAATGAATACTTGTTGAAAAGTTCCTCTGATGCAATTGCTTTTATGCTATTTGGTATTTTTAAAATTTCGTTAGTGTATTTTCGCAAAGCCTTCTCTGGAACATCTTTGATAACAAATGTAACATTGTTTATTAATTGGTTTTTATTAATTTCATTTAGTGTTAACTGAAGGGGTGCAGTACAAGAAATACAATCTGACGGTTTTATGGCAATGAAGATTTCAATATTATCTTGGTTTATATTTTTACAAAGCGCAAAAAAAGCAAGGTGTTGTATCAATAAATATGTAATAATTCTTTTCATGTTTCTCTTTTTTTAAAATATTGGGAAACGCT
>JAAYUT010000083.1 GCA_012517485.1 Candidatus Atribacter fermentans | reverse complement strand
GAAGCCTCAGGATGACGGGTGTGGTGTCAAATGAGATCCTCACGCCCTCGAAAAGCGAGGGCTCAGGATGACGGATGAAAGGCACCATCCCCGCCAAAAAGCGGCACCCCTCCACGGAGGGGAATTGTTGATTTTATTCCCCCATTGAGGGGGGATTCAGGGGGGTGTGCCTTTCTCTTTTTGTTTCATCACTTTTTTACTTACTCAATTATTTTTAGGATAGATATATAATAGGAGAAACATCAACAAAAAGACGAAACTATGAGTATCTATCTTCTCTTTTTAAAATTACCGAAGAAAATCAATATACCGGTAGGCAAACTCGGCCAATTTTCTTTTCCTGCTGGTCAATATGTTTATGTAGGAAGAGCCAAGAGGAATCTCAAAAACCGCTTAGAAAGACACCAAAGAAAAAATAAAACTCTTCACTGGCATATTGATTATCTTCTCCAGTATACAAAATTAGAGAAAATAGTAACTTATGTTGGAAATGATGAATGTGGTTTGGCAAGACATTTATCCTGCCAACCAGAAATAACAATACCAGTCCGTAAATTCGGTTCATCTGATTGTTCATGTGAATCACATTTATTTCACCTAAATGGAAGTCACTCTTCTCTGGATTTGCTTCCTGGTTACACGGTTTTTTTTAATAGTTAAATCAGTAGTCGTTATGGAAATTTCAATTTCCTTAATGACTTGAATTAAGAAACTTTAAAATTTGATTTTTTTCCGATCGCTTTTTTAATAAAAAATATGGATTTCCTAAAGGAAGTGAACCAAATGAAAAGAATGGTAATTTTGGTTTATTTATTCATGTCAATATGGATAATTGCGGGTTATTATACTCCAGGAGAAACAATAGAAAAAATCACCCAAATGAATCAAGAGAACCCTCAGTCGTTTGAAACATTCAGCAGTCAAACCATATCAGTATCATTACGCCCAGAAGATTTTACCTATTTGGGTGCTTTCCGTCTTCCCGGTGATGACGAGAGACCAAATACCTTTGCCTATGGTGGAGAAGCAATGACTTTCAATCCATCGGGAGACCCTGATGGTCCGAGTGATGGGTTTCCTGGGTCTTTATTTATTATGGGGCATAATCGAATACCTTATGGTGAATTACCGAATGGGAATAAAGTGGCCGAAATCACTATTCCAGTGCCAAAAAAATTGAAGTTAATTTCTCATCTCAACCAGGCTGAGTTTCTCCAACCTTTTTCAGACATTGATGCTGGGTTTTTCTCAAACCTGGATGAAATTCCCCGCGTTGGAATGCAATATCTTGATAACCCAGCAACTGGCCCACTAATCCATATTACTTGGGGTCAACATTTCCAAGAAGAATCTGCTTTTATGGTACCCTCTCAAGCTTGGTTCGAAACCGATTTGTCGTTACCGAATATGCAAGGTTCCTGGTATATTGGGAACCAATCATTATACAGCGTTAATGATTATCTTTTCGAGATTCCACCTGAGTGGGCAGACCAGTATTTGGAAGGGTTTCCTCTTGCTACGGGGCGCTTCCGAGATGGTGGATGGTCAGGTATGGGACCTTGCTTATTTGCTTATTGCCCTTGGGTGGATGAAAATGGAACACCAGCAGATTCCGGATCCCGGTTGGAGGAAAAAGTATTGTTACTTTATGAAAGTTCACTCAATACTCCCGATATTATTCGATGTTTGAATGGCTATCAACATGGTGATGAATGGACGGGTGGGGCTTGGATCACAACCCAATCAGGGAAGAATGCTGTTCTTTTTGCAGGAACCAAATCAACTGGTGATCTTTATTGGTATGGTTATCTTCATCCTGATGGACCGGAATATGCCTGTGTAGAAGAAGAATTTATCGGTCAATTTACTCTTTGTCGACTGGCTGATGGGACTCCCTATCCTGATGAGCGTTCGGCGGTGTGTTCCAATCATACTTCTAATCGAGGATGGTGGAGCTCGCGATTCAATGCTCGTTTTATTCTCTATGATCCTATGGATTTAATAAAAGTAGCAAAAAAGGAAATTGAACCTTATGAACCGCAACCCTATGCATTTCTGGATATTGATGATCATCTCTTTCTTAACCCGGCTGAGATTGAATTGGAAATGTTAGGAAGCGGAGTTCAGCGCCGTTACAGCCTTGGAGATATAAGTTACGATCGAGAGAATGGATTTCTCTATGTTTTGGAGTTATTTGCTGACGAAGCCAAACCCATCATCCATGTGTGGCAAATACAATAGGAGATATCGTTTAATAACATTAAAAAAATGATTTGAGCTATTTTTTTGACAAATAATGAATTGCATTTTGAATTTTAGAACGGACTTTTTTGTACTCATTTTCTTTCCAAGCATAAAGGAGTGGAATAAACTTTTTATTATGAGTTTGCATGATTTTATCAATTAAAAGTAAAATCATTCCACGATTTCTATCTTTTAATTCTTTTACAAAGCTGTAATCACCGGTTTCTAAAAGCGATTTTAGTTTATGAAGAAGCTCTTCGGCATAGGTTTCTCTTTCAATTTCCCAACCCTTATTTGAATAAATCAGGACTGGATGCCGCCAATTGTAAATAATATTTAAGTAGCGGTTTTCAATGACCCAATCAATACGGTACATTATTTCTTGTATAGTTAAATCATGGTAAAAACCATACACTGGACTATTTTCTAATTGGTGGTTTAAAATTATTTTATCTTTTGATCCTTTTAAAATTTTTGCCAAAAGATTTCTTCCACCAACTGAAATAAGATCGTCAGCCCCTCTGAGGATAGCTTTTATTTCCTCAAAGGATAATTTTTGGATGCCTCCACTGTCTAATTTATACCGTACTTTGGTTTCTTTTCTTCTACTCATTTTTTCTTATAATGCCTCTTGGTTAAGTTATCAAATTTTGAAATCACTCAATTGTCAATAGTTTCATTTTAATACAAAGTTGGGCACTCTTCATAATAAAATATGAAACCAAAGAGAAATGAAAAATCAGGTTTTGTTTTGCTATGGTATATTGCTCCACTAATCAGGCGTATTCAATAGTACCTTTATGTAAAATATATCTTTGTTTAAGGCTTGTTTAGGAAGACAGCCTTTAAATTAACTGGATATTAAACAAAAGGAAGACTTGGTTTTTTAAAATTTCAAATTTTTCATTAACGAAATAATTCGCTCAATGTAAGGAAATAATCACCAGTGCTAAATTGAAAGTAGCTTAACCAAGCATTTTTTTAATCTTACTTTTAATTTGACATTTAATTAAAGAGTTGGTAACATAAGATCACCACGGATTCTGAGGTACTGAATGCCG
>JAAYUT010000540.1 GCA_012517485.1 Candidatus Atribacter fermentans | reverse complement strand
GGTCTTCAACGGTGACACCGAGGTTCTTCAGTTCATCAGCAAATTCCTGGATCAGTTTTTCAAGCATGGCAATGTCTTCTTGAGTGGCTAAACCAGCTTCGTCAACATACTGTTCCATGTAGGCCAAGCAACGAGCCACGGCTTGAGCAAATTCATACCGGGTCAAGGCCCGATTCCCACCAAAGGTCCCATCGGGATACCCGATGACACAGCCTTTGGCTGCCAGAGTCTGAACGGCATCATATGCCCAGTGATTCAAGGGCACATCCACAAAGGGATTGGCCAAAGCTGGAATAGCTAAAGCCAAAACGAGTACAAGTGCAATGAGCAATTTCTTCATGATATTGCCTCCTTGGGAGTTATTGTAAGTTCTATTGAGCCGTCCACCCTTCCCAGGAGGGGTCATTCAAGAGTCTCCATGTTTCCTCTTTTAGATCCCTCTTGTTTTTGAGGCTTTCAGCTCCTCTCTACGTCCCCTCTCCTGGGCCTACCAATTGGTTGCACCTCCTTTCATTGCCCTTTGGAGTTTGAGACGAGATCGTCTTGATTCATGCACTCATATATACTATACGATAAAAAATCAAAAATGACTACAACTTTACCGAAAAAAAGTAAAGAAATAAAACAACTTAAAAAAAAGACCTAAACCTATAAAATCTATCTTTTCAAAATACCATAACAAATTATTGAAAAAATGAAAAGCCCCTGATTCAAAATTATTGAAAATTAACTATTTTTTCCTCAAGGCAAATAACTTTTGAATAACTTGATTCCACGACGTATCACGATTAAAGACGAGTAGTTCATACTGTGGATTATAGGATTTATAAGGAAAATAAAGACTTAAACCATTAGAATATTCCACATCAAAACCATGAGTTCTATTATAAAGAACAACTTGAGAAAGAAGATTGCTAACCAAAAAGGCTGCAGATTTTACCTCTGAAGATCGAACCCTACTATTCGTAGCAAGGAGTTGAGAAAAATCACCCAAGTCGATATAGTCGTAGTCACTGTAGAATTGGCTGGTATCCCCGATCTCAATATAAATCTGCGGCGAGGTTTGATTATCCGATAAAATGGCTTTGGATAGCTGTCTCATGCTTGCTGTTAATTCTTCTAATTGATTGAGATCGGAAACCGAAATGTTAACATCTTGAGAAGGAAATTGATTAATAAAACTATCGGCGATGATATATGCGAGTTGGATTTCATCCATGTTTGGATTATTGACGAGACTTTCAAGGAGAGTGGTATAATCCCACCCTTCTCCAGGAACACTTTCTTGAGATGCCACCATAAGGTTTGAACTCTCTCGGACTTCATGGGCTACTTCTACCATTGCCATTAAACAGGCATCCATGCCAAGAAGATTGATTGGTTTATTGAGAAGGGATTTAGCAATCAATAAAGCCCGACCTAATTCTGGAATTGAAATAGAATCGTTATATGAAGTTTGATCAAAGGAAATATTTTTTCCTTTGAAACCAGATCCATGATTCCAGAGAATAAGTGCATATTTATCAGAAGGATAATTTTGGGCACAGAATCGGATAAAATCAACCAGGTTATTCGCATCACCCATATTAATTTCACCTAAGTTTTGGAGAACCTTGGAG
>JAAYUT010000082.1 GCA_012517485.1 Candidatus Atribacter fermentans | reverse complement strand
TTCGGACGATATCAAACCTTTTTGACGCGCTAAAAGAGTAAAGAAATAAAAGAGAAAAAAACAAAATATATAGAAAATAATGGCGGGAATGGTTTTTTTATTCATCCGGTTTTCCCTTAAACTGCAAACCATGGATAGTTTTTTCCCAGAAAAAAGGACGGGTAAAAAGCTGAAAAATACCTTTCCAAGCAGCAATACTGGCAAGCCACCAATACAAAGGATTTAAAAGTGAATAAAAAATGAGTCTATCATTTCTTCGTCTAAAAACTGCTAACATGTTCAGATAAATCCCTAAAAAGTTACCAATGATAAGGTTAAAAACTCCTAAATATAGGATGGGACCGGAAAAATAGCTTTGTAGAAATTCACCCCGATTGAAAAGCCAGATAAAAAAGAGAACCCATAAAATAAGAGAAAATGCCTGTCCAAGCGTGGTCCCACCGATAAACGCTTGGAGAGTAAACCATCCTTTCCACCCAGAATTCCGGATGACCTGAAAAGGGTGGCGATTATGAACTAAAAAAGTTTGTAGATATCCCTTCAACCATCGAGAACGTTGACGAATCCAATTTTTTACCTGGCTATTGGCTTCTTCAAATGTCGTAGATGGAAGAATGCCGATCTGATATCCTCGATAACTCGCTCTCATGCCCAAGTCAGCATCTTCGGTGACATTATAGGGATCCCATCCTCCTAAATCTCGTAGAATCTTGGTACGGAAATGATTAGAGGTTCCACCTAAAGGAACGGGTAAATGGTTCAAATAAAGACCAGGAAGGAGATAATCAAACCAATAAGAATATTCCAATGTAAATAATCGAGTGAGAATGTTTTGTTCGGCATTATAAAAATTGAGAGCGTTTTGAAAACACATAATATTTGGAGGTGATGACCGAAAATAAGCGACTGCTTTTTTGAGTTGATCTCTTTCGGGGATATCTTCCGCGTCATAAATGGTAAGAAATTCACCCCGGGCGAAAGCCAAACCAAAATTACAGGCTCGCGGCTTGGTCTTAGGCATTCCTTTGGGAACAATAACAAAACGAACATTATAGGGTGGCTTTTCAGCTTTACAATGAATCAATGTTTCCTGGTCATCTTCTTCGATTAGAAATATGACGTCAAGCTTTTCCGGAGGATAGTCTAAGTTCTGAATAGCGGTTTTCAGTTGACGAATCACGCTTGATGGTTCGTGGTAAAGAGGCAATAAGATGGTATATATGGGAAGATCGCTGGGACGAAGCTGATAATCAGTTTTTTTGAATAATGAGCTATTTGTGTCAAGCTTTGCTCCAGCTGAACTCAGCACATATCGAAATATAACATTGATAGCATAAAAAAGATTAGCTAAACCCAATAAAATGAGAAGGGTCGAGTGAGGAAGAGTAAAAACACCAATTATTATGAGAGCGCATAAAATACCCAAGCTAATCCATTGGATCGGAGTAAAAACCCTCATAGCTGATTCCTCAGGAGAACGATAAAAAAGACCGGAAGTTGCTTCTAATAAAAATTTATCTTTAAAAAAGATATGAGCTAGCCAATCCAATTCGTAAGGAGTAATCAATTTAAGAGTAAGCCTTTTTCCTGGAAACCTATTTTCTAAAAATTGTCGAAGTGATCCATTATTGGGATTGGGAGTCAGGATTTCTATTTCGTCATGATTAGTGCGATAGGGGAAAAAAGAAAACTGAAAAAAGTCCTGGGGATTGAAAAACGAGAGCAACTTCGGGTCAATTTCTTGGGCAAGTAGCTGGAGGTTTCCTCCAGCATATTCAAAAGGACCCTGTTCGGTGATAACGTGATAGAGCTGCAAAGGGGTTATTAAACCAAGAGAAACAAGAATCTCTCCTAAAAGACTCCCAGTTTCCTTTTGGAGTTCAAGAGCCCGAGCTAACTGTTCTTTGGTTATAAGATTTTTTTCAATGAGTATTTCGCCTAAAGGTTTGTTTATCATTTTTTTATTGGGGGTTGAGTCATTCTTGGATAAAAAGCTCCAAAGAAGATTCCTATTAGAATAAGGGAAAGAGTCAAGAGGAAAATTCGATAGCGTTGGTAAAAATTCCCATTTAGTGTGTTTTTGGGGAACAGATGAAAATTAAATCCATTTATTTGGATTATGGATGATTCTTGCTCTAAACAATGGTTTTCCAAAAAAGAACCATATGATTCATTTTGTTGATGATATAACTCCAAATCGACAAAACCAAAACTAATATTATTTTGGGCAAGGATGAGCAGCGCTACCAGAAAGAATGTTTTCATTTTATTCCTCCCTTCATGATAATATATCGGATGAATAATGAATTTTATTATATATATATATTTGGATCATATTGGATTGTCATCAAAAATTGAATCGATGATTTAGAGGGAAAAATGGAATATGATTCTGATTTCGTATTGAGAAATGGAGATGATAATCATGCCAATTGCGCTCATAATGGCTGGAGGAAAAGGTGAACGTCTCTGGCCATTAAGTACCTCAAAACATCCGAAACAATTTACAGCCTTAATGGATAAAACATTTTTTCAAATGACAGTTAATCGAGTTCTTCCTTTGGTTGGAAAGGATGGCATTTATGTAGTGACCCAAGAAAATTTTAAATCGGAAATATTAAAAGAAGTTCCTTTTCTACTGGAAAAGAATATTATTATTGAACCAGTTGGAAGAAATACTGCTCCCTGCATTGGATTGGGTGCGCTCTTAATAGCTCGTAAAAACCCCGATGAAGTCATGATCGTGATTCCTTCTGATCACTTAATTTCTGATGAAGAACAATTCCGGGAAATTGTTGGTTTTGGTTGTGAAGTTGGATTAAAAGATTATCTCATTACTTTAGGAATAACACCAACTGAAGCACATACTGGTTATGGTTATATTCATTATGGGGGAGAAAAATTTTGCAAAGAGAATAAAAAAGCATATCAGGTGCTCGGATTTATCGAGAAGCCAGATATCGAAAAAGCAAATTACTATTTTTCCAACCCTAGCTATCTCTGGAACAGTGGAATATTTATTTGGAAAGCTCGAATCATTTTAGAAGAAATAGCAACCCACATGCCTGATCTTTCTCAGGGGCTCAACACCATAGGACACTATTGGGGAACACCAGAATTAGAAAGCGTGAAATCTCAAGTATTCAAGACACTTCCATCAATTTCCATCGATTATGGGGTTATGGAAAAATCAGAGAGAGTGCTGGTGATTCCTGCTTCTTTCCAATGGAATGACATTGGCTCCTGGTCGGCGCTTGAAAAAGTATTTACTCCAAATAAAACAAAAAACTTAACTCTCGGTCCTTATTTTGGTTTACAAAGCTATAATAATATTATTTATTCTAAAAAACCAATTATAACCTTTGGAGTAAATGACCTGATTATTGTTGAAACCGATGATGTTGTTTTAGTGATGCCTAAAAGCCTTGACCAAAAGATTAAAGAATTAATACAGGAATTGAAAAAAAGCGAAGAATTTCGCAATTTAACTTAATTTATTTTAAATAATTAGATAATTTCACTCCGATTAAAATCGTCTTCAATTCGAATAATATCTTCTTCGGAAACACAATCGCCGTTTTGAACTTCAATGACTTCCAGAGGTTCATCACCACGATTTTCCATCCGGTGAAGAGTTTGCAGGGGAATATATGTGCTTTGGTTTGGAAATAAAAAGAAGGTTTGGTCTCCAATAGTAACTAACGCTTTTCCTCGAGTTACCAACCAGTATTCATTGCGATGAAAGTGAACTTGGAGACTTAAACGATAGCCAGGATTAACAACAATTTTTTTAATCTTGTAATGTGGTCCCTGATCGATTATTGCATAATATCCCCATGGTTTATTGATATGAACCGGTTTTCTTCCTGTCGAACGTTCAGATAATTCATCTTTACTTTCCAATTTCAATTCATTTTCAAGACAAACTGATAAATTCCTTTTTTCATTTTCTTTCAAATAGAATGGAATGGATGAGGTTGATTTTTCTTCAGGGAGGAAAAGACTTTTTGATAAAAATTGAACAGTTTCAAGTTCATTAAAATTTTTTTGATCAACTTGTTTTTCTAAATTTCTTTTTGAGGGAATTGTATTCCTATTTTTACGAACCATTCGTAAAACCTCCTTGGGAAACTTTCCTATAGGAATGGTTCGTATTCTGCAAATTATCAGTTCTCGTAATGGATGGGTTTTGGCGGCTCGACTGCCATGGCATATCTATGCTTTAGGCTCGTAGCTTTGCGCCTTTTCCTTTAGGAAAGTTTGCCTTTTCATGTACCCAATCGTTTTTCTTATTATCGGCAAAAAAGAAATTTTCTTTAATATAGAAATAGCACAGATTTAGTAGGCTGAATAAAGAATAAAATATCACAGAAAATAGACAAGATATGGGATTGTCTGCCTTTCCGCATTTGTGACATGTAAGAAGGAAAAGATGCCTAAAAAATTCTATTGTGAGGAATCCAGCCATTCATTAATTAGATAACCTCAATAACTATTTATAACAATTCCTCGAAATATTCGAAAGAATCAACCAAATCTAAGTAAACTCCATCAAAACCAGCTTTGAGAATTTTATCAAGATAGGCATTTGGATTTCCAAAAATAATGTGCTGCCAATTTTCATCCCAGTAACGAATTTTATAATTTCCACTCCAATCATGGTTTTCTTCTTCTAACCATGGTGGAGGATTGATATCCCATTCTTTTTGCCAATAAAAGCGATAATTTTCTGCTTCTCCAATTGAAAGATAGGAAAGGACTAAACGTTTACCACCATTCATTTTTACTTTTAAATGATAAACATCTTCATTCGTAAGCATTTCAACATTAGTAAAAAAGGCATCAATTATGAATAGGTCGTAATTAGTTTGAGAAAGAGCCTCAATCATTTCTTCTTTATTATGATAACTTGATGGATTAATTATTAAGAAATTTTTAATTAGTTAAATTATTTTAAAATATTCTTTTATTTTTTTATAAAAAGAACGAACTTAATTTCTGAGTTAGTTTTTAGTATTCCCCTGCTGCCCAAAAGAGATATAAGGTTTTTATTCTGAAAAAGTTTTGATTACTTTGTGATATTATTAATTGATAAAAGCAAAATTAACCAAAAAAAGATTTTCCTCTTCTCAATTTGTAATTTTTCGTTGAATTATTCTTTGCTAAATTTAAAAACGAAGATATCATATATAAAATAGCAATGAAATTAAAATAATCATTTATTAAAAAAAGAATTAAAGGAATATAATTTAATGGAAATTGCTTTATTTAGTATGAGAAAAAAACATCTTTTTCGAGAAATAATATCGTTATATCGCAGTATATTGATCGTGATAGTTATCTTTTTGTCAATTTCTTTCCCCCTTTATGCTACTGAGAAACCAGTTGTTTTTTGGGTGCCTCTTAAGGATATTCCTGACTTTGGAGCTGTGGAATGGGGTTTAGCCAGTTTTGCCAAGAGGTCTCTCTTAGAAGCCGAAAAACAAAATGCCGAAGTTGTGATATTCGAAATTGACACTTTCGGGGGGCGGGTTGATGCCATGCTTTTTATGAAAGACTTAATTGTGAATGCTCCTCTGAAAACTGTTGCTTTTATCAATTCCAAAGCCTGGTCAGCAGGAGTCTTTTTAGCTCTTTCCTGTCAGGAGATTATCATGGTACCGGATGGAAGCATGGGTGCTGCTGAACCGAGAACTGGCCAAGAGACTGCAGAAACCCCACCTGACCCCAAAACGGTTTCTGCAATTCGAGGGCAAATCGAGGCATTAGCGGAAGCTCGAAATCGCGATCCACAGTTATTTGCTGCGATGGTGGATCGAAACATAGAAATAGCAGGATTAAAAGAGAAAGGGGAATTATTGACCTTGACGGCAGCAACTGCAAAAGAAAAAGGAGCTGCCGATCATATAGCTCAAGACCAGCAAGAAGTGCTTAAAATTTTAGGATTAGAAGATTCAGTTGTTGTTACCCCAACTCCCTCCTGGTCAGAAACTTTAGCTCGGATCTTAACCCACCCGACTATCATTCCAATTTTACTCCTTATTGCTTTTGGAGGCATTTTTTTAGAAATAATGACACCGGGTTTTGGTGTCCCGGGTGTAGCTGGAATCATTGCTTTACTCCTTTTTTTTGGAGGGAGGTATTTTGCTGGTCTTGCCGGTTGGGAACCATTAATGCTTTTTGTAGTCGGAATCCTCTTATTAGCTTTGGAATTGTTAGTTATTCCGGGTTTTGGAATAACTGGAATCACTGGTATTGGTGCTTTGGTGATTTCTCTCTATATGGTTTTAAGGACTACTAGTATTCTTTTCTGGGAGGTTGCTTTTAGCCAACTCTTATTTTATATGGCGATAATGGGAGGGATTTTTTTGATCCTATTATTCTTTTTGCCAAATAATCCAATCTGGAAAAAACTGGGATTACATAAAAAGGATCAAGAAAAAGAAATTCCAGAGGAGAAAATATTGAATTATCAAAGTTTAGTTGGCAAAAAAGGCATTGCCAAAACTATACTCCGACCAGCTGGTATTGTTGAAATTGAAGGAAAACGATATGACGTGGTGACTCGTGGAGAATTTATTGAACCGGGCAAAATGGTAATTGTAGATGAAGTGCAAGGGAACCGGATTATAGTCAAAATTGAAAGAGAGGTGTAAATCTATTATGGATATTACCGGATACTTGGTACCGGCAATTATAATATTAATTTTAGTGATTGTGTTTTTTTCACTGGTTCCGTTGGGACTTTGGATATCAGCCTTAGCCGCTGGAGTAAAGATTAGTATTCTTAATTTAATTGGTATGCGGCTGAGGCGTGTTCCTCCAGCTAGTATTATCCTACCATTTATTAAAGCTACCAAAGCCGATTTAAAACTCGATGCTGGTTTGCTGGAAGCCCACTATTTAGCTGGTGGAAATGTAGATCGGGTGGTTATTTCTTTAATAGCAGCCGAGAGAGCTGGCATCCCACTTTCATTTCAAAGAACCTGTGCTATTGACTTAGCCGGTAGAAACGTTTTAGAAGCAGTACAAATGAGTGTTCTCCCCAAAGTTATTGAAACACCTGAGGTTGCTGCTGTTGCTAAAGATGGAATAGAACTTATTGTAAAGGCTCGGGTAACTGTTCGGACCAACATTGATCGTCTGATTGGTGGAGCAACTGAAGAGACTATCATTGCTCGAGTTGGTGAGGGTATTGTAACAACCATAGGATCTTCTCATTCTCACAAAGCAGTGTTAGAAAATCCAGATTCCATTTCTAAAACCGTTTTAGAAAAAGGATTAGATGCTGGCACAGCTTTTGAAATTCTCTCGATAGATATTGCTGATATTGATGTCGGAGAAAATATTGGAGCTCGTTTACAAACTGACCAAGCCGAAGCAGATAAAAGAGTTGCCCAAGCCAAAGCTGAGGAAAGAAGAGCAATGGCTATTGCTAAAGAGCAGGAAATGTTAGCGTATACTCAGGAAATGAGAGCAAAAGTTGTTGAGGCTGAAGCTGAAGTTCCCAAAGCATTGGCACATGCTTTGAAAGAAGGAAAGTTAGGATTTATGGATTATTATTCTCTTCAAAACTTGCAAGCGGATACCAAAATGAGGGAAAAACTAGGAAAGAAAGAGGATAAGGGGAAACATGAGTGATTCTGGGAGTAAAGATGCTTATTTGTCGGATGAGACATTAGAGAAAAATGCATTCGAAAAGGTAGTCCAGGAGAATTTTGCTGATTTTTATCTTTTTTATGAAATATTTTCTCAGCCGGTTTGTCGAAAAATGCATCCTTTGCTCGCATTATACCCTTGGAAACCACAAGTTTTGAGAATGTTTTATAAGTAATCAAGACAAAATCCCTTTAACTGATGATGTCGAATGAAGAGAAAGGCTTGCTTAAAAAAGACCCTCTGGTCACTTCGAAGCCATGAGGGTCTTTTTTTAAATAGTGAATTAACTAACCTTAAAGAAGTATGGAAGGAATTTTACAAAGAAGTAAGACAGAATCAAGGGTGGGATAGAAAGAAGAATAACCGAGGCACAAATTTGTCCCCAGGGAACTTCCATCCCAACCACCGCAAAAGCAGCTGAAGCAACTGGCATCGTCACTGCGCGCTGAGAAGTAATAACAAAGGCCAAAAAGAATTCATTCCAGAGAAGGATAAAAATAAAAATACACATACCCAGAATGCTGGGAATCGCTAATGGTAAAGCAATTCGCGAAAAAACTTGAAATTGAGTACATCCTTCTAAGTGAGCTGCTTCTTCACACTCAACCGGGACCTGTTTGAAGCATTCAATGGTTAACCAAATCATGGTACTAATTGCAATGGTAAGATAAGTAAATATGACTGCTGGCATGCTATCCAGAAGCCTTAAACGCATCCAAATTAAGAAAAAGGGAAGAGCGACTGCAACGGGGGGCATGAATCTTAGCGACAGGATAAAAAAGCGAAGATCAGCACTTCTTTTAAATTTTATTCTGGCGAAAATATAACCTACCGGAACTCCAAAAATAAATCCTAAAAGGAGAGATATAGGGACGATGATAAGGCTGTTGCGAAGACCGCGCATTAAAGTAGGCATTTGGAGAACTCTTTTATAGTTATCCATGACTGGAGTGAAAATAAACTTGGGAGGATAACTTATGATATCAACTCTTGACTTAAAGGAAGACACAAACATCCAAAGAATTGGGGCTAAAGCAATGATTAGAACCAGAATAATAATAATTTTATAGAAAATATTCTTTCCATTTAATCGTGCCATCTGACTAACCCCCTCCATACGATAGTGATCAAAATAATAGTGATCACTAGCATAACAATTGACATTGATGAGGCGTAAGAGACCCGACCAGCTGACCCAATTCCCTGCCAATAGGCATACATATCCAAAGTTTCGGTCGCAATACCAGGACCACCTGCTGTCAGAACAAAAATAAAATCAAAAGAACGAAGAGATTCCATCATTTTAATAAAAAAGATTGAGAGAAAGGGTGGAATGATTACTGGAAATATAATAAAACGATACAGTTGCCACCTTTTGGCTCCATCAAGAGAACCAGCTTCGACAATCTCCTTGGGAATATCTTGTAAAAGAATAATGGTTAAAGCCGCAATCAAAAAGGACCATTGCCAGATATCAATAACCGCGACCGAGTAAAGAGCGTAGGAGGGGTTTTCTAAGAAACCAATGGGCTCAATTCTAAAAAAGCTTAAGAAGTAATTAATGATTCCAATTGATGACGAATACATCAACCGCCACATATAAGCTGCTCCCACCCGGGGGAGGAGTGCCGGTATAATAAAAATAAATAAACAAATAGTTCTAAAACTCCCTTTTGCATGATCATTTATTAAAGGAGCCAACAATCCGGCACCAAAAAAAACCGAAAATCCAACAGTGATAACCGACCAAAATAAAGAAATGCGGAGAGAATTGAGAAAACGTGCATCAGTGAAAAGTTGTATATAATTTCTTAGTCCAACGAATCGAATTGGTCGGGAACTTCTCAGATCCCAATTATGCAAAGAATAATAAAGAGCGTTGAGGAGGGGATAGAAGGCTAAAAAAAACAAAATAATAAAAGTTGGAATCATAAATATCAAAAAAAACTGTTTTTTGGTCACTATTGAGCCCCCTTCTTGTTAAACCATTTAAATCGATAGGGAAAATGACTGATTTTTATTCATTTCATGAAGTAAGAAAAGGAGCTCTCTGGAGCTCCTTTTCTTTGGATTAGCAAAAAATTATTTCCCTAAGACTTCCTTAGCATAAGCAACTGCATCATCAAGAGCAGCTTGAATATCATAGGGTTGACCGGCAAATGCTTTCGTAAAGAGTTCCTCGAGCTTGACACCTAAATAGTCTCCAATTTCTGGCCATTCAGGTATTTGTAAAATGCACATTTGTTGAATTTTCATCATTTCTTTTTGAGCTTCAACAAACTCTGCTGGGTAAGCAGCTGCAAATTCTGGGCTGGCAAAAGTTGACTTACGGGCATTCGTAAGACCAGATCCGGCAACAACCTTACGAATTTCATTTTCTTTGCTGGTGAACCAGCCTATAAACTTGCCAGCAGCAACTTTGAGCTCTTCAGTTGGACAACCTGCAACTGAAATACCCAAACCATGAACGGCGGTATTGGAAATGGCGCCCTTCGGACCAGCGGCTGGTTTTGAGAAACCAACCTTATCATACACGACTGACCCTTTAGGATCCATGGTGTAATCCATTTTCAGGTTGGCATATTCAACAATGGCGACTTTCCCAGCATTGAAATTGTCCATAACATCTGACCACGACATAGTGGGGCTCGGACTATGTTTAATGAGCTCAATGTAATACTCAACCGCTTTAACTGCTTCTGGAGAATTAAAAACTGGAACACCATTTTCATCAAGATACTCACCACCAAACATTTTAAGATAAGGACTGAATCTCCAGACATTCATTCCTGATCCACGAAGTCCACGGACAGCAGTTCCATAAATTTCGGGAGGATTGTGAAAATGTTTAACTACTTCTAAATATTCATCAAGGGTTTGTGGAACTGCTATTCCATCTCTTTCAAAGAGGTCTTTCCGATAAAACATCACGTTTCCTTCAAATGTCATTGGAGCACCATAAGTTACACCGTTAAAAGTTAGAACAGCCACTAATGGTTCAGAAAAATCAGCGAAATCATATTCTTCTGGATAATAATCTTTTATTGGGATCAGCCAGTTATTTGCTGCGAACTCAGCAACATTTGCTTCATCGATATAATACACTTGATATTGACCAGCCTTGGTTGAAGCATCAAGTCGAGATTTTGACCTTCTTTCTAATTCTGCAAAATAGTGGAATACCACATCGATGTTTTCTTTCTCCTCGAATTCGGGAAGATATTTCTCAAGGAGTTCCCATTCACGCCGGGGTTGAGTAAGAACATTGATGGTAATTTTATTCTGTGCAAAAGCTAAGATTGGGATAATCAATAAACTCATGGTCATTGCGATTAATAAAAGTATAATTAATGATTTTTTCATTCTCTCTACCTCCTTAATAATTTAAGAATTTCAAAAAAAATAATTTAAGCTAATCCTTCTCCTATCACCTCCTAATTTCAAATGTATTATCATAACCAATATACACGACTAACAATGAAAAAAACACGGATATCTCAAAATAAATCAATTATTTACTCTTTTATTAAAATGATATTATTTATTTAATTCTTTATTTTAAAATATTATTTTCTAATTTCTCGTTGGTATAAGTTTATTAAACAAAAGGTTATAAAAATCCTTCATCGATTAAAATGTCGGCTACCCAGGAAGCAGCCATAGCTACGACTGTTGTACATTTGTCGAGATGAGCTCCAGATTCCTCAAACTCTTTTCGAGCTTCCTTTTCTCTTAAACAAAAGGATTTTCCAAAGATTTGTTTATGAATGTCAGCACAAATCACGCTTCCATAAGTCTCAATAAATTTATCGTGAAGTCTTTGTGCCATTGAGTAGGCTTGGTATTGAGCCTCTTTGTCTCCACCGCCATTTAATTTCTCAAAGCGTCTTCCAACATAGCTTCCCATAATCATTATTCCTCCAGAATAACCACCACAAGCGCCATCTCCACAAAGCGCCATTCCACCCGAAAGCCCGGATGCTGATTGAAATAGGATATGATTGGCTTTTCCAGTAAATTTAAAAAAGGTTGCGATGAGGCATTGAGCACACCCACGATAATTTTTTTCGTATTCAAAACCTATTTCATAACTCTCTTTTAATTTTTTTATCCTATGAAAATCTTCTTCAATAGGTTTTTTATTGAGGAATTTATGATAATGTTCAGTAATCAACTGAATTAACTCAATTTCCCGGTTAAGCTGGCAAAATTCTCGAATTGCTTCTTTTATTGAGTGGTTTTTTAGATATTCTTGAATACTTTGTGATGGTTGATCTTCTTCTGAATCAAAAAGAAAGGCAGCAGCAACGGCTTTCGCCAGAAAATAGGGCATGATACCATTTCTGATGCACATCAGTGCAGGTCCGATAAGCCGATCTTCTTTTTTTAATTTTCGAATAGGATCAGCTCCTACGCGGTCAATTTTATCTTTTAAGATGGGATTGGCCATATTTTTTAAAACTCGTCTATTCCATTCCTTCATTTCTTCATCAGAATAACCAAACTCTTTTTGCAAAGCATGACTCGATTCATTGAGGGCTTCAACCGCCATTTGCTGAATTTTTTCATCCTGTATAGATTCGATAATGTATTGATATCCCTTTTGCTTTCCCAAATAAGCATACACAGCATGAATTGTATTATAGGTATACATTTTTCTTTTTTCAGCATGGCTCATATTGGTGGTATAAACAAAGCTTTTAAATTGGAGTGGCTCACCCTTGAATGACTCTCTATCTAAGGTAAGTTCCGGGTATCCATTCGTAAGGACAGTCAAAGGATCTTTTTCTTTCATTTCAGGAGTGGGCTCAATTCCCATTCTGATAATTAAGGTGTCCACCAACCCAATGTATTGCTGGAAATATTCCTTTCCGGCAGTGGAAAGTTCTTTAAAAAGATATTGTTTGAATTGTTCTGAGGGCTGGCAGATATTGGTACTCATGAGAATATTGAGAGGACGATTGATTTTTTCTTGTGATCGTCTTTCGATAATTGGAGCAAGGTCTTTGGCAATCTGTTCAAAAGCAGATGGAAACACGACCAGGGATAATATTGAACATTCATTTAGTTTTTGAAAAATTTTATCCTTTTCGCTGACATGAAAAGCCTGAAAACCTTTAATAATGATTTCTTCTTTTTCTTCAAGGCTAGGAAGGTTCACAATCGTATATTGCTTTTGAGTATTTAATTGGTGGATCAATTCCTGGTTGGAATCAACAAAGGTTAATTTATATCCCGCCTTATTAAATAAATCTGCGATAAAACCTCGACCAATCTTCCCCGCTCCCCAAATGAGAATATTTTTTAGTTGGTTTGACAT
>JAAYUT010000539.1 GCA_012517485.1 Candidatus Atribacter fermentans | reverse complement strand
TTTATTTATGATAAAGTTTATTCCGTAGGATGCAGTAGTTCTTGTTGGATGTAATAAACGACAGCCAAAGGCGAAAGCTCCAGGGCTGTTTTTATTTGACCGCTCCGAAAGAACGAAAAAGATCCTAAAAAATAGTTGTTTTTGCTATAGGAGGCAAAATGTCAGAACGTATCACCGGCACGGTCAAATGGTTCAATGGAACTAAAGGTTATGGTTTCATCTCCCGCGAGGGTGGAGAAGATGTATTTGTGCACTTCTCTGCAATCCAGGGTGAAGGTTACCGAAATCTTGAAGAAGGCCAGAAAGTTGAATTCTCAATTGAGAAGGGACCCAAAGGTCTTCAGGCAAGCAACGTCACTGTTGTTAACTAATCACTGACCTAGATAAAACAGCCTCTGTTTTTA
Source organism: Candidatus Atribacter fermentans (assembly GCA_012517485.1). Lineage (GTDB taxonomy): Bacteria > Atribacterota > Atribacteria > Atribacterales > Atribacteraceae > Atribacter > Atribacter fermentans. Next base: position 15,784 of record JAAYUT010000539.1, on the reverse strand, counting down.
GCAGAGGCTGTTTTTTTTATTTATTTTCCTTTTCAATTGCATCCCAATAGCCCTTATCCAACTCATCATTCGATAAATGTGCATATCGCTGGGTAACTGCGATGTTTTTGTGGCGTGCTAATTCCTGGGCGAGTTTTAGATTTCCAGAAGATCGCAGAACCCTTGTAACAAAATAGTGTCTGAACGAATGGGGTGTTATTGATCCAACATATTCTTCTCCTAAGAATTGGGATACTCTATCACTGACTATATTCCTGCCTGAGGTTGTTGTAAGAGGTTTTACTTTTTGACCGGCACCCTTATCGTGCCTGGAAAAAAGTGGTAAAGCGGAAAGAGAAACCCTGGATTTACCATCAAGTTTCCCGCGTTCGCGTAGATAATCAAGCAAAGCATCCGTAGCTCTTGTTGAAAAACGAACCATGGCTTGTTGATTCCCTTTACCGATTATTACAGCTTTGCCTTCATTCCAATCAATGTCTCCTCGCCGTAAATTGCAGGCTTCGTGTACGCGAAGGCCTGTATCAGCCAACGTGATCAAAAAAGCTCGATCGCGTAGATTAATGAGTTTTTCAGTTTCATTAGAGGCTGGTGCATAATTCTTATCAGCGAATATTTCTAGCAACTTATCAATTGAAGAAGAAGGAAATTGAGGAAGTCGCTGCCCAAGTCTGCGGGCTCGTTGATGAATTAATAATTTTATTCGAGGAAAATTGATCTCGGCCAGTTTTTCAGCAACCAGAAATTCGAAGAAACCACTTGCGGCTTGTAAATATAATCTTTCAGTGGTTGGAGCATGATTTTTCAGATCCGTCGATAAATGGATGATGGTATCTTCTTTGAGTGAGACAATTGGGGTGGAAGTCACATCAATACCTTTTTTATTCAAAGTATCCGAAAAAAAGCGCAATGCATTTGAATAAGTTTTTGCAGTAAAAGGACTGCGCGAAAGTCGAATTGAATCAATATAACGACGCATTGCACTTTCTACGGAAATACGTTCCATTTTTATCTCCATATATGTTTATGATAATAATACTTATCGAAACCTTATAATCATTATACACGATTCCCCTCTTCAAAGCAACATAAAAATATATGAATATAATTAAAATATATATTGATAAAAGGATATAAAAGTTGGATAAAAAAATCATAATACCTTATGGAAAACAAAATTTTCAAATCGTAATTCCCCCCTATGTTAATGTTGATTTAGTTCTTCCACAAAAGATAGAATTAGGAAATCTGATTACTGAAGAAGTAATATATAAAAAAATCATTCAGTCAAAGTTATATGAGCACATTATTTCTGGATTTAAGATTAAGCCAAGAATTGGCATTGTTGTAAGTGACAAAACAAGGCCCGTCCCAAATAATATTCTTCTCCCCCCCCTTTTGAGAGTATTGAGCGAATGTAGGATTGAGAAATCGGACATAAAAATCTTTATTGCCTCTGGAACGCATTCACCTATGCGCAAAGATGAATATATTAAGATTCTCCCCCAAAATATAATTGAGGCATTCGAAATAATCGTTCACGACTGCGATGATATTAACAATTTGACAGAAAAGCAAAATACTTCGCGGGGAACGCCAGTTTACATTAACCGAATTTTCGATGAAACAGATATTAAAATTGTGGTTGGAGATATTGAACCTCACCATTTTGCTGGCTTTTCTGGCGGGGTAAAAGGAGCTGCAATTGGATTGACGGGAAGACAAACAATTAACACAAATCATAAACTCTTGCTTGATGATCATTCAACTGTAGGACTTTATAAAGAAAATCCATTACGTCAAGATATTGAAGAAATTGGTAAAATCATCGGGATTGATTATGCTTTAAATGCAATACTCAACGAGAAAAAAGAAATCATCCAAGTTTATTTTGGTTCTCCCCTAGAGGTTATGGCTGATGGAGTTGAATATTCAAAAAAATTATCCATTATTTCGATAACGGATCGCTATGATTTTGTTATCGCCTCAGCTGGTGGTTACCCCAAGGATATCAATTTTTACCAATCACAAAAAGCTTTAACTCATGCTTCCTTATTCTGCAAGGATTCCGGTATGGTATTTTTATGCGCAGAATGCAGTGAAGGAGTTGGCAGCGATAAATATTTACAATTTGTTAAAGGTTTACGATCTCATGAGTCGGTGATCGAAAAATTCAGGTCAAGCTCTTTCGAAGTTGGCCCCCATAAAGCGTTTCAAGTTGCTAAAATCGCACAAAGAATTAACTTTAAAATGCTTTCATCGATTAATGATGAAGTTCTTGAATCCTTGATGATAAATCCTATTCATTCGTTGGAAAATGAGATACTAGATTATATTAATCAAATTGGAACAAAATCAATAATCGCATTATTACCGTATGCAACTGCCACTATCCCTACAATCCAGGAGGGAAAATGAGTAAATTAAAAAAACGTCCGGAAATTTATCAACATCCTGAATTGGATGGTAAAAGCTTCTTCCTCGAAGGTGATAAAGATAAGGATCTAGGGTTACTATTTATCCATGGATTTACTGCCACTACAGTCGAGGTAAGGCAGATAGCTAACTACTTTTATAACAATGGATACACTGTTTCAGCTCCCCTGCTCCCTGGTCACGGTGAGACCCCAAGAGACCTTAACCGGGTTCGATTATCAGATTGGATAAACAAAGTTGAAGAATCCTACTCATTATTAAGAATAATGAAGGGTAAAGTGATTGTTATGGGTGAATCAATGGGTGCCCTTCTTGCACTCAATCTTGCTTTTTCACATCCCGAGATTACAAAACTATTCCTTTTTTCTCCAGCATTAGAAATCAAAAGATTAGGTTTTTCCCGTTTCTTGTGGCCTTTTGTACCGTACATTTATAAAAAGAATACGGATGAATCAATGGCTTGGCAGGGATATAATGTAGTGCCATTGCATGCTGCAAATGAATTATTAAAATTGCAGAAATTAATTATTAACTTATTACCAAGAATAAAAGTTCCTGCCACCATTTTTCTCGGTAAAAAAGACCAAACGATCAGCTTGCCGGGCGGAGTAAAAACTTATGATTTACTAGGCTCTTCAGAAAAAGAATTAATCTGGTTGGAAGAATCTTCGCATTGCATTATCCTCGATAAGGAACTTAACAAAGTAATTGAAATGGTTTCAGCAAGTATTGAACAGAAGATATAGCCTATTCGAATAACGTAACTAATCAAATGTGAATAAGGTTATAATTAATAACCTTTTCAGGTCATTGGAGTGCAAAATGGAGCAAAACAATTTTGGAAAAACAACAATCGCCCCTGAGGTCTTGATTTCAATAGCACGATTGGCCACATTAAGTGTTGAGGGTGTGTGCCGCTTGTCTCCCGCACCAAGGGAAGTCGATTCCCTTTTCAAAAAAGGGATTTCAGAAGGTATAGATATCCTGGTTGAGAATAATGCAGTTTTTGTGGATATTTATGTGGTTTTGGATCATGATGTAGTAGTTAGAGATGTAGCGAAAGATATTCAAACTCAAGTTTCCAGGTCAATTTCGGAAATGGTTGGTTTGGAGATTGGACACATCAATATCCATGTTGAGGATATTGATCATTGCCGTTAAAACAAGATTATGAAATCAAGAACAAAAGCACGCGGCGTAGCACTTCAAGTTTTATATGAATTTGACCTGACCAACCATCCAATTGGGGATATTTTAGAATCACGTCTTATTGATGAAGAACTTGAAGATTCTTTGGGGCAATTTTCTCGCCAAATCGTCACAGGTGTTATTCCAATCATTCCCAAGCTCGATGAAGTTATATCCGAGCACGCACCTGAGTGGCCGATGGACCAGGTAGCAGTTATTGATCGAAATATTTTAAGGATTGCACTTTGGGAGTTTGGTGTAGAAAAGTGCACACCTTTGAAAGTTGCGATTAATGAAGCTATCGAGCTGGCCAAGGTTTATGGATCAGACAGTTCACCCCGCTTTGTTAATGGGGTATTAGGCAGTCTGGTTGATCATGTAACAGAAATCCAGAACTATTTTCCTGATGCTCGTTGATCATTCATTAAAAATGAACAAGAGAATTCTTAAGACGATTTCTGCAATATGGATTTTGCTCTTATTTATTACATCTTGTAACTTACCTTTTACTGGAGGTAATAATTCATCACAGTATTCCTTGCCAGAGGCTGAAGTTGTTTTTCAGGTGGTTGTACCAGAAAAAATCGAGGATGGAGCGAGTGTCTATTTAGAGCTACTCGACGAGGTGACAGGATTTTATTTCAATCCAACGCGATATGAAATGAATAAATCATCAGATGTTGGATACCTTTTTAGGTTACCGCTACCAGTTGGCTCAACCATCAATTATCGATATATAAAAATAAAAGACTCAGCGATTTCAGAGTTTAATTCAAGGAATCAGCAAGTATTATCCAGGAAGTTAATTGTTGATGGACCGGTACTTGTGCAAGACCTTGTTGCTCGATGGGCGGATACTCAGTTTGTGGGAACAACCGGAAAAGTTACTGGTCAGGTTATTGATGCTCAAAATAATGCTCCAGTCCCCGACCTGGTTGTTTCTATTGCAGGAATAGAAACCTCTACCCTTTCAGATGGAACTTTTATTTTTCCCGATATTCCCGTTGGTATTCACAATTTAGTTATTCTCAGTAAGGATGGAAGTTATTCTCCATTTCAACAATATGCAAAAGTGGCTGAACATGCAACCACTCCAGTAATGGTGCATTTGATTAAGAGAGACAAGGTCGAGATCACTTTTGAATTATCCAATGCAGATTTGGCTGATAAGAATGTAGATGTCAGAATTGCTGGAAATATCGCTCAATTAGGAAATAGATTCAAACCATTACTTTCTGGTTCATCAGATATAGCAAATGAACTCCCGATTATGACGAAAACCGGGAAAAATACATATTCCACGACGATAAGTTTACCAGTTGGAGCTTATGTGAAGTATAAATACACGCTTGGTGACGGATTTTGGAATTCCGAATCTTACTCAAATGGCAGATTCCGAACTCGAGACTTTATCGTTCCCGATGTGAACACAACAATTGAAGATAAGGATGCATTTTTTAACTCCATAGGGGGAAATGGGATAATTTTCCGGGTCACTGTTCCCAAAGATACACCTGCTTCTGACACAATTTTCATCCAATTTAACCCATTTAATTGGATGGAACCAATTCCAATGAAAAAAACAGGTGAGTTTACCTGGGAATACATGCTTTCATCACCACTAAATCTATTTTCTCAGATCAATTATCGTTATTGTCGAAATGGGGATTGTGAAAAGGGATTATCGATAAACTCTCCATTTTCTGCTAAACTCCAAACTGAGGTTTTAACAACAAATGATGTTGTTGATGGTTGGGAGAACTTTTCTTCAAAGAAATTTACAGCGAACATTGATACTGGAGGATATTCCAATGCACCCAGAGCTGATTTTATTACTGGTTTCGAGTTAACTAAGCAATTGCCATCAACATGGCAGTTCTCCATTCAAAATAACATCGATGATATTAGTCAATTAGGCGCTAATTGGGTGATCCTTTCACCATCATGGGTTGTTTCGATGGAAAACCCTCCAATTTTTGATAGTAATTCTTCTGATCTTTCCTGGCTAGATGAACAAAAAATAATAAATTATGTCAGATCTTCGAAGATAGAACCCATCTTGTTCCCTCAATTGATTACCTATGAGCTTATTGCAGATACAAACGGAAACATTACAAATGAAAATTGGGGTCAACAATTCCTTGAGCAATATAGACGATTTATTTATAACTATGCAGATCTTGCTCAAATAATGGGTGTAAAGGCTATTGTTATAGGTGACCCGGTTGTCTCACGTTTACCGGGTTGGAATGATCAATCACAAACAGAATGGTCGCATATCCAAAATGGAGTACGAGCACGATTTTCTGGCATCATTATTGGGGCTTACCCAGTTCCCAATACGAATAATCCACCAGAATGGTTGAGTGAAACAGATGTAGTTTATATTTTATTCTCCCCCACAATTATCGATCAAGGGGATATGATCAATGAAATGTCCAATCAACTTAATACTCTTGTGTTTCCGATAAGTGAAAAACTCTCAAAACCGATAATTATAGGAATGAATTTTGGTTCTAACGAATTAGCGATAACAGGATGCACAGATAATAATGGATCCTGTTTTGATCAGGGTGAAATTTATCAAAAACCTGATCTGAGTTTGCAAGCTTCTCTCTATAACGCTATTTCCGTTAATGCTTTTTCAAAACCATGGATAATTGGGCTAATCTCGAGGGGTTATTATCCCTTCTTACTTGTCAATGATTCTGGCTCATCAACTTATGGCAAGCCAGCAAACGATATTTTATGGTTCTGGTTCCACTTTATTAGAAATCTTTCTTCATGAACCTGATTAGGAGGGAAATAATTGACTAACAGATCCAATGCTCAAATGATAAATAAATTGATTCTTCAGAAAAATAAGAAATGTATTTGTGTAAATTTATCAATTCCAGAACTAGTTGAAAAAATTGTTATCAATTCCGAAGGATTCCTTTCCGATACGGGGTCTGTGTTAGTCAAGACGGGAGAATTTACAGGTCGGTCTCCTGACGATAAATATATTGTGGATTATGGGACAAAATATGATCAGGAAATTGATTGGGGGAAAACCAATCAAAAAATAAGTCCTGAAAGGTTTGACACCCTTTTATCGAAAGTTTTAGAGTATTTGGAACGAAAAAAGCTCTATGTTCAAGATGTTCAAGCTGGTGCAGATAAAATGCATCAAAGGAATATCCGAATTTTCTCCGAATTTGCCTGGTCCGCCTTATTTTGCCAAAACCTCTTTATAAATTCCTCAGAAAGTAATGAAGCTGAACCGGATTTTTTAGTCATTCAAGCTCCAGGGTTTAAAGCAAATCCACTCACTGATGGTGTAAAATCCCCAACTTTCGTTATTATCGATTTTGAGAAGAAAATTATTCTTATCGGAAATACTCAATATGCCGGTGAGATAAAAAAATCCGTTTTCACAGTAATGAATCGTTTATTACCAGCTGATAAGGTGCTTCCAATGCATTGTTCGGCAAACATAGGGAAAAATGGCGATACCGCCTTGTTTTTTGGCTTATCTGGAACTGGGAAAACTACATTGTCTTCGGATCCTGAAAGATCATTAATTGGCGATGACGAACATGGCTGGAGTGCAGAAGGTATTTTTAATTTTGAGGGTGGTTGTTATGCAAAAACAATAAATTTACACCAAAAGGATGAACCCTTGATTTGGGATGCTGTTCACTCCTTTGGTTCAATCCTGGAAAATGTTGTTTTTGATTCAAGAACTCGAAAAATTGATTTTACAGATGGATCGATCACTGAAAACACCAGGGGAGCGTATGATCTTTCGAGAATCTCAAATTATGTTCCCTCCGGGAAAGGGAATCATCCAGGGAACATCTTTTTCTTATGTGCAGATGCATTTGGGGTTCTTCCCCCAATTTCTCTATTATCCGGTCAGCAAATTTTGGATTATTTTCTAGCTGGATATACCGCCAAGTTAGCCGGAACCGAAAGGGGGCTTGGAACAGAGCCAGTAGCCACTTTTTCGTCTTGTTTTGGCGCACCATTTTTACCCTTACCGCCAATGGTATACGCGAAAATGTTATTAGAGAAGATTGAGGAACACCAATCTCGTGTTTGGTTGGTAAACACTGGCTGGGTGGGCGGTGAATTTGGTATTGGGGAACGAATTAAATTGCCATACACACGAGCTATGATTTCAGCTGCTTTAAATGGTCAGATCTCTATCAGCGACACGAATGAAATTCCTATTTTTAACCTAAAGGTCCCTAAAAAAATACCTGGTATTCCCAATGAGATATTAAATCAAAGGCTGATTTGGAATAATCCACAAGATTATGATAGAAAAGCCATGAATTTACAAGATAAATTTACTCAGACTCTTGAGAAATTTAAATAATTTCCTATCTCAAGATATATGGCAGAATAATTGCGCTAATTATGAGAAATGGAGTATAAGGAATAGCCGAGAATGCCTTATATTTTTTGGTAAATAATTTAATTAATATATAAAGTAGTGAAAATACACCGCTAAGTAGAATTGCAATAATTATTACGCTTATTATATTGGGCCATCCGATCAGGAACCCCAAAAAAGTCGTGACATAAACATCGCCAAAACCCAGGGCAACCTCATCGATTACTTGATTTCTAGCTTTTGAGAAAATTTTGTTAAATAATATGCCGAAGTAATATAAAACGATCATGATTAGAAATCCAGCCAGTCCCCCAACCGCTGTTATAACAAGGCTATTAAGAGAAATTTCTTTCGAGATCATACCGATAACAAAACACAATATTAAGCCTACAATACTGGTTTGAATTAAAACAACTCTGTATTCAATATCAATAACAAGTATTACTCCTAAGAAAATGATCAATGGTATTGACCACCAATAACCCAAATTTTGATAAGGGTAAAGCCAAACAAAAACGGAACTGAATATTGATAAAATATGCACCAAAATTGTACGAAGTGAGACTCCTCTTCCACAATTTTTACAACGAAAAGCGATCAAATAATTATATAAAGTGAATCGATGAGCGCAATCACGGCATAATGGGATGCCTGGTTTACGATATATCGGCAAAACATCAGCCAGGTAATTAATTATGACGCCACATAAACCGCCAATAATTATTGATATAAATATCATGAATTCCTCATTGTAAAAATTATGTTCTAATATTCATTTTTGAGTTATGATAATGAGTATATCTCTGTGATTTCTATTTTGCAAATATGACGCCATACTCATCTAACATTGATCAAGTAATAAAGAATCTAAAGGAAAATCAAACCTTTTCTTCCAATATCGAGTATTGGGACCATATCCATTCCACTAAAGGGAATTCAGAACCAATAAAAAACATACATCCAATACTTCAAAAATCATTAAGTAAATTGGGAATAAATAACTTATATTCCCATCAAATTGACGCAATTAACATGATTAACCAGGGTCAAAATGTTGTTATCGTAACTGGAACTGCCAGTGGAAAAAGTCTTTGTTACCAAATACCGATTTTACAGAGTATCTTAGAAAAAGGATTTCCCACTGCCCTCTTACTGTTTCCAACAAAAGCATTAACCTACGATCAGCTACGCGCAATAAAAGGTTTGGAAAAATTGCTTTTTCCCGAAGCAGAACTTTCGGCTGTATATGATGGGGATACACCAGCTGCACAAAGAGCATTGATCCGAAAAAATACTAAGATTTTATTAACTAATCCAGATATGTTAAATATAGCGCTTCTTCCCTTCCATACCAATTGGAGGGAATTTTTCACAAACCTCAAATATATTGTCATTGATGAATTGCACCAATATCGTGGGGTGTTTGGATCTCATTTTTGTAATGAATTAAGACGTCTTAATCGAATTTTGGATTTTTATAGATCGACACCTCAAGTTATTTTGACTTCAGCCACAATTGGTAACCCGCAAGATTTGGCGCAGCAGATAATTGAAAAACCAGTAAGATTAATTGATAAAGATTGTTCTCCAAAAGGTGAAAAGAATAGTATTTTATACAATCCCCCCTTGATTAATAAGGAATTAGGAATTCGCGAAGGACTATTGGTATCTACCTCAAAAATCGCGTCATTTCTATTGGATAACGATGTTCAAAGTATTATTTTTTGCCAGTCAAGGAGGTTTACTGAGCTTGTTGTAAAAAACCTTCACCAAAAATATCCACAACTGAAAAACGAAATACGAGGTTATCGTAGTGGTTATTTAAAGAATGAGCGCAGGGAAATAGAAACAGGTTTAAAATCGGGAATCGTTCGTTTGGTTGCTGCCACAAATGCGTTAGAATTAGGGGTTGATATTGGTGGCGTAGATGCTGTGGTTATTGCAGGATATCCAGGTTCAGTGAATTCACTTAAACAAATGTCAGGAAGAGCTGGAAGATCAACAAGAGCGTCAATTTCCATCTATGTCGCCTCGATGAATCCTCTAGATCAATATTTTGCCCGGTTTCCCTCGTTTTTGTTTTCAAAACCTATTGAAAAAGCATTGATTGACCCAAATAATCCATTAGTGCTTTTACCTCACTTACAATCATCAGCATTTGAATATCCATTTTCCGAAAATGATCGATTTGGTAATCTTGGAATTAACGATTTATATGATTATCTTAATTATTTAATTGAACAGAATATATTGCAGAAAAAGAAAGACAGATACTTTTACCTTTCATCAATTTTTCCAGCGGGAAACTACTCGATAAGAGGTACCGCGGCAGCTAATTTTATTCTTGAACTTTTTAAAGAAGACGAAAAAAGAACAATTGGAGAAATTGACTATTCTTCAGGTTTATGGATGTGCCACAAAGGTGCGATTTACCTTCATGATGGTACTGAATATCATGTCGATTCTCTCGATTTAAATCAAAAAATTGCTTCATTATCCTATTTTTCTGGAACATACAGAACTGAACCAATTAAATCTGAACAAATCACGATTAACGAGGTTGAGAAATTCAAGAAGCTAGAATACATAGAAGTTAAATTTGGGGATATTAATGTCAATTCTCAAGTAACTGGTTATAAGAAAATTGATAATATGACATCGGAAATGCTGGGTGTTGAATCTCTCGATATGCCTATAAGCTCACTGAATACAAAGGGCTTATGGATCAAGTTGAACAATCTTTGCCTTAATACTCTTAAAGAAAATGATCAGTGGTTTGGCAATATAAATGAATATGGTCCAGATTGGGCATCAACCAGATTAAAGGCATTAACCAGGGACAATTTTACTTGCCAATCCTGTGGAAAGCAAAGTAGCAAATTTTCTCCTCTCCATGTTCATCATAAAATACCATTTAAAGCGTTTGTCTCAATTAATAAAGCAAATGAGTTGTCCAATTTAATTACTTTATGCAGCGATTGCCACTATAAAGCAGAATTAAATGTAAAAATTCGTAGTTGTTTATCGGGATTAAGATACGCGATTGCAAATATGGCTCCTCTTCTGGTCTTATGTGATACTCGCGATTTAGATTCAATTTCTGATCCGAGTTCTTCATATGAAGAGAAATCTCCAACTATCATGATTTATGATACGGTGCCTGGTGGAATAGGATTAAGTAATTCGCTATTTGAAGACCTTGATCAACTTATACAAAAATGTTTTGAGCTTGTATCCACTTGCCCATGCGATAATGGCTGCCCATCATGTGTTGGTCCAGTTTCCGAGAATGGAGAAGGTGGGAAATTAGAAACTCTATTTCTCTTGTCTCTGATTGGCGAGAAAAATGGTTGATTTAAATTCCCGCTTGAAAAATTTAGGATTTGTGCCTGCATCTTCACTTAGAGACCATCAAGTAAAAATTTTTAGAAATATCGAAGATGAATTGGGGGGATATCGAGTAAAGAACAATCAGGGTGAAGTAATTATTATAGAAAAAACATTTCCTTATGGGTCGTCATATGGTAATTTTCTTATTCAAAATGATACTCGTAATGATGAGATTTATAAGTTTTGTAAAACCAGAAATAGTATAAATAATGACGGAAACCTAATATATATCGATACTGAAACTACGGGTCTTAGTGGAGGAACTGGTACTATACCGTTCTTAATCGGGTATGGTTTCTACAATGAAAAAGGGTTTATTACACGACAGATTTTTTTAGATGATCCAACTAATGAATTAGCACAGCTAAATGAATTTTCTCGCGAAATGAACAATTTTGATACTACCGTGACATTTAATGGGAAATCTTTTGACCTTCCGTTATTAAGAACACGATTTGTTCTATCGAAATTGTCAGTTCCTTTTGAACAATATTCACATATTGATTTACTCCATATCGCTCGAAAATTATGGAAAAATAGATTATCGGATAGAAGTTTAAAGGAACTTGAATCAAACATTTTAGATTTTACACGCTCACAAGATGATATACCAGGATGGCTTATTCCCCAAGTTTATTTTGATTTCTTAAAAACAGGAGAAAGTTCACAGTTGAAAAATGTTGTTTACCACAACCAATTGGATATTGTTTCTATGGCAGTGCTATTCGAAAAAATTAAAACAATATTTACATTAAGTGAAGATGATAATTCTATTGATCCAATGGATCTATATTCAATCGCAAAAATGTATTTTCATATTGGGGAATTTGAACAGGCAGTATCATTATTTGAAAAATGTTTATATTACATTGGTGATTCACAAAAAAATAGCGTGGATATTCATATGAGCTTAGCAGAAATATTTAAAAAAAGAAATGAATATGAAAAATCTATCCCACATTGGGCTGCGTGTATAGCGATGAATAATATCCAAGCTTGCATTGAGATGGCAAAATTTTTTGAACATCATGAAAAGAATTTAATAGAAGCAATTTTTTGGGCTAATAAAGCATATAATCTATTGGAAGTTAGTTCGAAGCCAAAATACATTAGAATTCAAGAGTCGAAAATAATTCAAAAACGAATAACTCGCCTTTCAAGGAAAATAGAAAATGTTTAAGAAGAAAATTAGAAATGAAGTGGTTTATATTGCAAATGGATTGCTTGAAGCAGAAACTGTAAAATTGCTATTGAATTCATTTGGGATTGAAGCATTCATTAACCAAGAATCTGCTGGAATTAGTTATGGACTAACTACTGGTCCACTGGCAGAGGCTGAAATTACTGTGGCGCAAAAAGATATACAAGACGCTAAAATGATAATTGAAAAAATGAATAATGGTTATTTAGAAGAAAATAAATAAATAGTAATTTTATAGTGAATGGCTATGCGCAATTTTATAGCGACTAAATTCTTCTAGCGTGTCTATGTCTATGATGGCACTTAAATCTTTATTTTCAACATATCCTGTATTTAATGAATTGATTATTTCTCTTGCTCCTTTATCCCCTTTTAGGTCATAAATTTTATCAAAACATATCCTAGAGAAAACAATTGGCGGTGTCTTTTTTTCGCCCGTTCTCAACATAACTACTTCGTGCCTTCCTTCTTCGTACTTATTAAGTAGTTCATTAATAATTCGTGTCGAAATTAAAGGCTGATCCCCCAGTAAGAACATGACTGCATCTGCTTTTCTTTCGTCAGCGGCTTGTAAACCTGCTATCAACGAAGTACTTTGCCCCTCATGCCAATTTCTATTTCTAATTATTTGAATTTTTTTTGAATTTATTATTCTATTATTGACTTGATTGAAGTAAGCGCCTAAAACAACGATAATATATGACAAATTACTTTCAAGAGAATGGGATATTACACTGTTAATCAAATAATCATTCTCGAGTTTAAGTAATTGTTTCGGTTTTCCAATTCTTTTTGATCCGCCTGCGGCAAGGATTACTCCCGCAATTTCACTTTTCATCAAGTTTTTCGATCACCTTATCTGGGGTTAATGGAAAAGAATCGAACCATTTCCCTGTGCTTTTAAATATTGAATGGGTTAAGGCAGGAACAAATGGCATATATGGCATTTCTCCCATTCCCCTTGCGCCAAATGGACCAATTGGATCTTCTTTTTGCATTATTACTGAACGCAATCTTTTAGGCATATCTAATGCGGTTGGAATTAAATAAGTAGAAAATTTATCAGTTTTTATCTTCCCGCCGTCTTGAATAAATTTTTCGTGGATTCCATAACCCAATGCCTGAGAAATTGCCCCTTCAATTTGACCTTCAACTGCAGCAGGATTGATAGCATTTCCAACATCGTTGACTACACAAACGTCCTCAATCGTGATTTCTCCAGTTTCAATATCAACAATCGATGTTACAGACTCAGCAACATATCCGTAAGCAAAATTCGGGTTGCAATGACCATCCTCTAAATCAAATGGAGAAGTTGCAGGTGGAATGTATTTAAATTCCCCTATGGCTGGACGCTCCTCTCTATTCCAATTTTCAATAGCAATTTTGGCCGCGCCTATGATTGCGTTGCCAGCCATAAATGTCATTCTTGAAGCACTTACGCTACCACTATTCTTGGAGGTTGCGGTATCGGAAGGAATTAGTTTTATCTTTTCTTCGGAAACATTTAACGCTTTCGCTGCCATCAATACTAAAGCTGTGTGTGAACCTTGACCAACTTCTGCAGCAGCGTGTTTTAAAGTAACTGATTCGATTTCACCTTTTCCATATAACTCAATTATCGCCCAACAATTTTCAGGGGCTCCAAATGAAAAACCAACGTTCTTTAATGCACAGGCAAAACCTGTCCCTTTTCTTAGAGATGTTGATAAAACTTCAGAAGTATCGTTTCTATAATAATGTCCAGAGTGGTCAATTTTCCATCCAGATTTTTCTGCACATTCTCGTATTACATCGTCGATTGAGATTCCCTTTGGAAGAGGAGAACTAACAGGGGTAGCATCGCCTTCTTTAAGGGTATTCATTAACCTAAACTCTATAGGATCAATGTTTAAAAGGTCAGCAAGTTTATTCATTTGACTTTCAGCTTCAAAAGCAGCTTGCGGTCCTCCAAATCCTCTAAAAGCACCACCAGTTATGTTGTTAGTATAGACACCGTAGGCGTCAACCTTAACATTGGGTATCCGATATGGACCAGTGCATAACAATGCAGCATTCCCTAGCACTTTTGCTGAAGTACTTAAATAAGCCCCGCCATCAGCAATAATCTTAATTTCAGCACCAACGAGTTCTCCAGATTTCTTGGCTCCCCATTTGGCATGAAACTTATAAGCGTGTCTTTTATGATGTCCAATAATTGACTCTTCTCTTGACCAAACAATCTTGACTGGCCTGTAGATCTTTTTTTCTCTTAGTTTTAGAGCTGCCAGTCCAAGAATTATTTGAACTGACATATCTTCTCTTCCCCCAAAAGCGCCTCCTATTTCAGGGTAAATTACACGAATTTTTTCAACTGGAATTTTTAGTGAATGAGAAATTTGCTCTTGGTCTTCATGAGCCCATTGACCACCAACAATTATCGTAAGTATTTCATTTTCATCATAATATGCAATGCCAGCTTCAGGCTGTAAATATGCATGCTCCTGAACTGGCGTCGAGTAATTACTTTCACAAATAACTTCTGCATCTTTGAACAAATTATCTGTCATTCCAAATCGTATTTTGTCATGACAAAATATATTCGTTTCCTTTTCAGGATGGATTAGTACACGATTTGATGCAAAAGCTTTTTCAACATCATCGATGATCTCTAATTCTTCATAATCAACTTTTATTGCTTTTCGTGCCATTTCAGCAATTTCTTCAGATTCGGCAATGATCAAAGCAACTTTATCAGCTACACATCTGACGCGGTCAGCATACTTCTTGCCTGAGTCTGGACCACAAAGAACAGGTTGATCGGGAGACATTAGTCCATATTCATTATTTGGAACGTCTATTGATGTCAGGATCGCAACAACTCCTGGGATCTTCACCGCATCGTCAATATTTATGTTTTTAATAATTGCGTGACTCTTTTGGGTAAATAGTACCTTCATGATCAATTGATTCGGTAAGTAATAGTCGCCAGGATATTTTGCTTTCCCGGTTACTTTTTCTAATGCGTCAATTCGTATTATTTTTTTATTTACACCCATCATTAGTCTCCGTAATTCTTAAACATCATAAGGCCCTTTTTTCTTTGGGTTAATGATGGAATTTAGTATGAATGTAGTTAATGAAATAATAAAAAAGAGTATTAATGAAATGATTGCTGTATATAACACTCTTATTAATATTAATGGGTCGCT
>JAAYUT010000538.1 GCA_012517485.1 Candidatus Atribacter fermentans | reverse complement strand
TTTGAAACATCGTATATATTCACCTATCTTATTTTTCTCTTTGAAAATTTTCCTTCCAAGTTATAACCTATCCTGAAAATACCGTGAACCGTGAAGTGTGAACCGTGAACCGTTTAAAAATCACCCTCATCCTCACCTTCTCCCATCAAGGGAGAAGGAACGAATTCGTTCTTTTTAATTATTTTTTCCCTCGCCCCTTCGTGGGAGAGGGTTAGGGTGAGGGGGTCTATTTTTATCCTCATCTGATGCTACGAAAATGGCATGACCGTCTATCCTGAAAATATGACATCGTTTTACGTTACCGTCATCCTGAGCCCTGGTTTTTAGAGGGCGTGAGGATCACATCTTTTCATCATTATAAAAATACGAAATGAGATTGCCACGTCGCATAGGACGCTCCTCGCAATGACGGAGCAGAAAAAAATTCAAATCCCCCTGACCCCCTTTTTGAAAGGGGGGAATTTCTTCCTCGTCCCTTCATGGGAAAGGCCTTATTTCTTTTTTCCCTCGCCCCTTCGTGGGAAAGGGTCAGAGTAAAGGGGAGTATTTTCTACCTCATTTAATGTCACAAGGTGCTATGGATATTTATTCTTTTTTCAATCAAAAGTTAGGAACGGGTTTTTAACCCTTGTATTTCTTTATCTATTTCTTCTATTCGTTTTCCGATTAATAACTTTGATTTATAGTCCTTTTGTTGAGCTAATTCACCTGCAAGGAGCGTGCGTACCCTTTTTAATTCTGCCTTTTTTAGAGTATTTATTAGACTTTGGATCAACTCCTCGCTTATCTTAGGAAACTCGGTCTCCATAGAACCTATGGCAGAAATACAAGATGACATTAATTCATCCCCAGAAAACACATTAATTAGGTCAGAAAGTGAAAATTCCTCATTTTTATTGTTTAAAATGACCTGATAAATTCTTCGGTGTTCTGGGATAGAGAAATACTCAATCGGCACTTGATCACAAATCAAGTTCCTAACAGTTAAGTCTTCTAAGAGAAATTTAATCAATATTTTTTCGGCTTTTATTGCTCCATGGGCTGCATCTTTTTGAGTCGTTTTAAAGAGTTTTATTTTTTTCTCGCTTTCTTGCGTCCCTTTTAAAACATTATATATTAACGATTCAGGAACCTTTAAGTATTGAGCTAAAGAACGTATTTTTAAGGACTTTTCAATGGAATCAGTCATAGAATTGATGGAGGGAAGAAGACCACGAATAATATGAATTTGGGATTCTAATGAATTAGAACCATATTCTTTCAATAATAATTCCAGCTGATAGTCAAATATTGGTTTTTTTTGTTTAAGAATTTCTAAAAATTCTTCTCTCCCTTTTTTACGAAGATAAGAATCTGGATCGTAGGGTGTTGGTAGTACAGCTATTTTCACCGAAAGTCCTTTCTTTGTTAGAATATCCACTCCTCGGAAAGTAGCGACTCTTCCAGCATTATCTGAATCATAACAGATAATAACTTCTTCAGCGAACCTCCTGATAAGAGTTGCCTGATTAACAGTTAGAGCTGTCCCCATCGATGCCACGCAATTGGTTATTTTGTTTTCAAAAAGGGATAGAAAATCCATATACCCTTCAACTAAGATAACCGTCTTGGTTTTTCGTATTTCGTTTTTGGTTGCAAATAAACCATATAAATTATTGCCTTTAGAAAAAACTGGACTATCAGAACTATTGATATATTTTGGATTCTCGTTTTCAAGGAGGGTTCTTCCGGCAAAGCCCGTAATTTCTCCATTAGGATCGTGAAGTGCAAAAGTAATTCTCCCTCGGAAACGGTCGTATAGTTCACCCTTTCTAATGACGTTTCCTATCCCTGCCTGGATAAAATCGTTCCCATCAAATCCATGTTGATATAAATACTCAATAATCGCTTTTCCATCAGCCGGGGAATAGCCTAGCCCGAATTGCTCAGCCGTGGATAACTTAATACCTCTTTTTTGAAAGAGATACTGTCGTGATGTTTTCGCTAAAGGATCTTCAGAATGAATAAGTGAATCATAATAATATTTCTGAACGATTTGGTTTAACTGTATTATCTTCGCTTTTTGACGATATTCCTTGTTTTGTATATTCCTTTTTGATGTTGGGAGTTCTATGCCAGCCTTATGGGATAAATGAACTACAGCATCCTGAAAAGAGAGGTTTTCAATTTTCATAACAAAATTAAAAATACCCCCTCCTGCACCACAACCAAAACAATGGAAAATGCCTTTCTCCGGTGAAACAATGAATGAAGGAGTTTTTTCTTCGTGAAAAGGACAAAGACCGCGATAATTTTTCCCGGCTGGTTTCAAATCTACATAGTTTGAAATGAGTTCAACAATATCGATTCGATTTTTAATTTCTTCTAAATTTTGATCCTGAATAACCAAAGAAAAACCTCTTCAAAATATTTCACTTATTTAAAAATTCAGATTCCCTCGATGAAAAAAACTACGTTAAAAGAGAAAATAACATCCTCCCACTTTTTATCCTCTTGAAAGGAAAAAAGAAGGAAGATTTTCTCCTTAAGAAGAAGAAAAAAAAATATATTCTTTTTGTCCAGGCTTGATTAATTAAACCGGTAATTGGGTACCCAAAAATAAAATTACGAAAGCTCGGGGTCTTTTCTCGTAACCCCGAGCTTGGTCCACTAATAAACAAATATGAGTTACTTCTTTACCTTAAAAAGAGTGGTGCAAAAACTAATGCCACTATGGTCATGAGTTTTATCAAAATATTGAGAGAAGGCCCAGCTGTATCTTTAAAGGGATCGCCAACCGTATCCCCAACAACTGCCGCTGAATGAGCCGGAGTTCCTTTGCCTCCTAAGAATCCACTTTCAATATATTTCTTTGCATTATCCCAGGCACCACCGGCATTAGCCATCATAATTGCTAACATCAAGCCACTCACAATCGCACCTGCTAAGAGGCCGCCTAAGGCTTCTTTCCCTAAAGCAATCCCAACGAGAAGTGGTACGGCAACAGCCATTAATCCAGGAACGATCATCCGGGTAATCGCTCCTTTGGTACTGATATCAACACAACGAGCATAATCGGGTTTGGCTTTTCCTTCCATTAACCCCTTAATTTCACGAAATTGCCGACGGACTTCCTCAACCATTTTGTAGGCTGCTGCGCCAACTGCTTTCATAGCCATTGAACAGAATAGGAAGGGAAGCATCCCTCCTATGAAAAGCCCAACGACCGTCCGAGGATTCAAGATATCAATCACACTGAGTTTAACAGCTTGAGAATAAGCAACAAATAGACCTAAAGCAGTCAAAGCTGCCGATGCAATAGCAAATCCTTTGCCGATAGCAGCAGTTGTATTCCCGAGTGCATCGAGTGAATCGGTAATCTTCCTAACTTTAGGATCTAATTCAGCCATTTCAGCTATCCCACCAGCATTATCAGCGACTGGACCGTAGGCATCGACAGCAACAATAATCCCAGTGATCGAAAGCATACCAATACCCGCTATAGCAATCCCATATATTCCTGCTGCCCAAAATGCAACCATAATTGCTGCACAAACTAAGACGGTTGGAAGAAGAGTGCTTTCCATACCTAATGCTAAACCATTTATTATAACAGTTGCTGGACCGGTTTTTGAATTCTCTGCTAAATCTTTCACTGGCTTATAATCACTGGCAGTATAATACTGAGAAGTTAAACCAATGATGATTCCCGCTATTAAACCAGCGATAGTTGCTACGAATGGACCAGTTGTTTTTAATATCAAGAGAGATGCAATAAGACTAATAACAACTACTAATGCACCGCTAATATAAGTCCCACGGTTGAGCCCTGCTGCCAACCCTTTTTCATCCTTTGAACTGACAAATAATGTTCCAAAAATTGAGGCAAGAGTTCCTGCACCAGCTAAAACGAGGGGATACATGATTCCCCCCAAGGTTCCTGGAAATGCGAATATGCCTAAAACCATAGCAGCGATGATTGAACCAACGTAGGATTCAAAAAGGTCGGCACCCATTCCTGCCACGTCACCGACGTTGTCACCAACATTGTCAGCAATCACAGCAGGGTTTCTTGGATCATCTTCTGGAATACCAGCTTCTACTTTTCCTACTAAGTCTGCACCTACATCAGCAGCTTTGGTATAGATTCCTCCTCCAACTCGTGCAAAGAGGGCAATTGAACTTGCTCCAAGAGCAAACCCGTTAATAATATTAGGATCTCGAGTGATTAAATAAAGAATACCTAATCCCAAAAGCCCAAAACCAGCAACACACATTCCCATAACGGTTCCTGAGGAAAAAGCGACTTTCAAAGCTTGACCGATTCCCTGGGTAGCACCCTGGGTCGTCCGGGCATTGCTTTTGGTAGCTACTCGCATTCCAACAAACCCAGCTAAAACCGAGCAAATTGAACCACACAGATAACAAATCGCTTCAACAATTCCACGGGTAAATGCAATAAGGAGAAACATTCCGATTACAAAAAAGATTAAAAAGAAATACTCCCTCTTTAGGAATGCCATGGCACCTTCTTGAATAGCTTGGGAAATCTCTTTCATTTTGGCATTTCCTGCATCGAAAGCATTGATCTTCATAACCAGAAAAGCCGCATAAAAAACCGCAATCAAACCAGCTATGACTGCAAATATAACTAATCCCACAATAAAATCCTCCCTTCTGATTCTTATTCAATTTCTTATTCAATTCAGTTTATTTCTTTTCCGATTCCTTCCTGAGGCCAGGAAAATGGAATAAAATACTTCCGGTAGATGGCTATTGCATACCGATCAGTCATCCCTGAGATAAAATCACATACGATTAGATCGGCATCTTGGTGGGAAAAATTAATCCGATATTCCTTTTCAAGGATATTTAAATTTTCCAAAAAGAATTGATAAAGCTCTTTAATAAGTCGTTTCGCTTTTTCTCTTTCAATGTGCTGGTACTTTCCAAAATAGACAGTTTCAAATAGAAATTTTCTTAATTCCTGGGTGGCATTTCGAACCGGAATGCTCATCGTCACCGGAGATTTTTCAATACTGGTAAGAATAATATCTTTTACCATTCGATCAATTCTTTCCCGGTGGGTTTTCCCCAAAATTTTCAAACAATCTAAGGGAAGGTCATCTTGAGTGATAACTCCAGCTCGTATGGCATCATCAATATCGTGATTGACATAGGCGATCATATCTGACCATCTGACTACTTGACCTTCCAAGGTTTGGGGTAGGTTTTCCGTGGAAATGTTCTCCATGTTCATATCCCTGGTCTTGGAATGCCGAACAATGCCATCTCTCACCTCCCAGGTTAAATTGAGACCCCTTCCATCTCTTTCGATAAAATCAACAACTCGTAAACTCTGTTCATTATGTTTAAAGCCTCCGGGATGGATTTCCTGGAGGGCTTCTTCGCCGGCATGTCCAAAAGGTGTATGCCCTAAATCGTGACCAAGGCTAATTGCCTCAGTAAGGTCTTCATTTAACCGTAAACCTCGAGCAATCGTTCGAGAAATTTGGGAAACTTCCAACGTATGGGTAAGACGGGTTCGATAATGGTCTCCTTCTGGACTCAAAAAAACCTGACTTTTGTGTTTTAAGCGCCGGAAAGATTTGCTGTGGATAATTCGGTCCCGATCTCTTTGAAAGCAATTCCGTAATTCACATTCTTCTTCGGGATATTGACGACCACGACTTTTAGTACTCAATGTTGCAAGTGGTGATAAAGTTTGTTCTTCCCAATCTTCCCAAAATTTCTTAATTGATGATATCTCCAAGTGATCACCTGAAAAACCGGACAGGAAAACCTGTCCGGTTCATTTCGGTATAAAAAGATTAATTATTTATCGAATTTTGAGGTATCCTTTACTTTGCCCTCTTCTTCGATAACCGCGTGAGCGGCTGCCAACCGAGCTAAGGGAACTCGGAAAGGTGAACAACTTACATAGTTCAAGCCAATGCTATGGCAGAAAATGACCGATTTCGGATCTCCACCATGTTCTCCACAGATTCCACATTTTAAATCAGGTCGAACTTGGCGACCCTTTTGTACTCCCATTCTCATCATTTCTCCAACTCCGTCAAGATCAATGGATTGGAAAGGATCCTCAGGCAAAATACCATTTTCTTCATAGAAGAAAAGGAACTTTCCTTCGGCGTCATCTCGACTATAACCAAAAGTCATCTGAGTTAGGTCATTGGTTCCAAAAGAGAAGAATTCTGCATATTCGGCAATCTGATCTGCAACAATTGCCGCTCTTGGAATTTCGATCATCGTTCCAAATTTGTATTGTACTTTTGAATGGTATCGATCCAAAACTTCCTTTGCAACTTTTTCTAAAACTTCTTTCTGAATTTTAATCTCATTGCGATGGCCAACTAATGGGATCATAATTTCTGGTAGAACTTTCACACCTTCTTTAGCCAACTCACAAGCTGCCTCCATAATAGCCCGCACTTGCATCTCGACAATTTCCGGAAAAACAATTCCTAAGCGGCAACCCCGTAATCCAAGCATGGGGTTAGCTTCATGAAGTCCACGAACAATTTTCAACATTTTCTCTTTTTCTTCCAGTTCGGGACCGGTTATCCCTTTTACTCGCAAGGTGGTAACCTCTACCAATAAATCTTCTAACTTGGGAAGGAATTCATGAAGGGGAGGGTCGATTAACCGCACAGTGACTGGTTTTCCTTCCATAACTTTAAAAATTTCTTTAAAATCCCCCTTCTGCATGGGTTCAATTTTTGTTAAGGCTTTTTTCCGTTCATCTACATTCTGAGCCATGATCATTTCTTGCACTGCCGGTAAACGATCAGGTGCCATGAACATATGCTCAGTCCGACACAAACCGATTCCTTCAGCACCAAATTCAATGGCTTTTCGGGCATCCGCTGGGGTATCGGCATTGGCTCTTACTCCCAGTTTCCGAATACTATCTGCCCAGGATAATAGTTTTTGAAAATCTTCTGAGAGTTGAGGAGGAATCGTTTTAGCTTGTCCTAAAATGACTTCTCCTTTGCCTCCATCAATGCTGATAAAATCACCTTCCCTAACCATTTGCCCGTTCACAACGAATACTTTTTTATCCAGATCAATAACAATGGATTCGCAACCGGCAACGCAAGGTTTCCCCATTCCTCGGGCAACAACTGCCGCATGGCTAGTCATTCCTCCACGACTTGTGAGAACACCCTGAGCCGCTACTACTCCATGAATATCATCCGGTGTCGTCTCAGGGCGAACGAGAATGACTTTATTTCCTTCGTTAGCCAAACGTTCGGCATCATCAGCATCAAAAACCACTTTTCCACTCGCAGCACCTGGAGAAGCTGGAAGCCCTTTAGCAATAACTTTCAAGGGAACACTTCGGTCAATTTGAGGATGGAGGAGTTGATTAAGTGAAGCGGGGTCAATCCTCTTTACTGCAGTCTTTTTATCAATTAAGCCTTCATCAACCATATCGACGGCAATTTTAATTGCAGCTTGTGTAGTTCGTTTTCCAGTCCGAGTTTGCAGCATATAGAGTTTTCCCTTTTCTATGGTAAACTCAAAGTCTTGCATGTCTCGATAGTGTTCTTCTAACACTTTATAAATCTTCTTTAAATCCTCAAAGGCTTCGGGAAGGTCCTGACCCATATCTTTAATTGATTTCGGAGTTCGAATACCAGCAACCACGTCTTCACCCTGGGCATTCACCAAATATTCTCCATAGTATTCCTTAACACCGGTAGATGGATTACGGGTAAATCCAACGCCAGTTCCCGAATCATTTCCCATGTTCCCAAATGCCATCATCTGGACGTTAACTGCGGTTCCCCAACTTTCAGGAATTTTATTAATCTTCCGATAAGTGATCGCTCTCTTATTATTCCAAGAGCTGAAAACAGCATTGATGGCTTTTCGTAACTGTTCAAATGGATCTTGAGGGAAATCTTCACCTGTTACTTTTTTATAAAGCTCTTTATATCGCGAAATAACTACTTTTAAGTCTTCAGCAGTGAGGTCGGTATCGAGATTCGCACCAACTTGTTTTTTAACATCACTGAGAATTTCCTCGTATTTATCGTGATCGACACCCATAACCACATCACCGAACATTTGGATAAAACGTCGGTAACAATCGAGGGCAAAACGCTCATTACCGGTTAGCTTAATCAAACCTTGTAGAGAGCTTTCATTTAAACCTAAATTTAAAACTGTATCCATCATGCCTGGCATGGATGCTGGAGCACCGGAACGAACTGAAACTAAAAGTGGATTTTCTGGATCTCCGAATTTTTTCCCAGATTTTTTTTCGAGTTCAATTAGGTTCTTTTTAACTTCCTCTTCGAGTCCTTCAGGCCAAGTTTCATTGTTTTTGTAATAATGATGGCAGGCTTCGGTGCTAATTGTAAATCCTGGAGGGACAGGGAGACCTATTCTGGTCATTTCAGCAAGGTTAGCACCTTTCCCACCTAAAAGCATCTTCATTGATGCATCACCTTCACCAAAAAAATAAACGTACTTCTTCATTATGCTTCCTCCCTTTGCTTTTGAATTTTAAGCAAAATCTGACTGATTATGTCTTTACTATTTAAACTGGTGATGTCAATCACCGGACAATTTAACTTCTGATAAATTTTTTGTGCAAATGCAATTTCTTGATGAACAACATCTAAATTCGCTTTATATTCCATATAATTTAAACCCAAATTCATAATACGCTCATTGCGAAGCTTTTGTAAAAATTCTGGTTCCATTATAAAGCCGATAATTACTTTTCCCTGGTCTTTTCCCAAAATATTCTCTAAGTTTTGAGGAAGAGGAAGGTCAGGGTTCAGCATCATAAAACCACACTTAATACCCTTTCTTGCCAATTGCATCACGCAATCATCACGATGAGGGAACCAAACCGTGAGGATAATAACTTGCGCTTCATTTAGTCGAGAAAAACTTACTCCAGTGCTTTCCGCTAAGGCATACTCTACTGCTTCAGTAATTGTCTCTGATTCACGATCGGAGTTATGAAGGAGACCTGGTTCCCCTCGAGGAGATCGAGTCGATAGCTTTCGGATAGTATTCACAATTGGGCTTAATAAATCCAATATAAGAATTCGACGGTGGAGTGATTCAGTAACCAACGCTTGAACAAAATCATCGTTTACCAGAGTATAAATAACCAAATCTTTTTGAGGATGCGCCATATCGAGTATGTTAAATATTTCTTCTTTATTTTTTACATGATCAAATCGTAAAATCTTAACTCGAGGAAGATCAAATTGCGCAAGAGCGGCTTGAACTGCTAAGTAAGCCGTTTTTCCTGTCCCATCAGAAACAACAAAAATACTAAAATCGT
>JAAYUT010000537.1 GCA_012517485.1 Candidatus Atribacter fermentans | reverse complement strand
TACGTACTTCTTGAAGAAATGGAAATCAGAAACCAATTTCCTTTAGCTTGGCAATATTTAATTGAAAACCAGGAATCATTAGTAGCAAGAGAAAATAATAGGTTTGAAAAAACATGGTGGCAATATAGTAGACCTCAAAATTTAACAGAGTTTGATGCAGTTAAGATAATTACACCTGAAATTGCCATTAAACCACAATTAACACTCGATAGCGAAGGTATATGTTACCATACAACTAAAGTTTACAGCTTCGTTTTTAAGGAAAATATTGAAGAAAAACAAGCATACTGGCTTGGGTTGCTTAATTCAAAGTTACTCTGGTTCTTCTTAAACTCAACAGGATATGTACTTCGCGGTGGATATTTCACTTTCAAAACCGAATATTTAAAGCCCTTCCCTGTAAAACGGATTGATTTTAAGAGTACATATGAGAAGTTTTGTTACGATAAAATCGTTGAAAATGTAAACACTATTTTAGATTTCAAAGAAAATGGTAAAGATACGTTCCGCTTTGAAGCCGAAATAGACGCATTGGTTTTCATTTTGTATGGTTTCACCGAGGACGAAATGATGACCACCCTTTTGCAAATGCCCGATGTAAGCGAGGCAGAACGCAGGGAAATACAGTTTAATTACAAAGAATACAATCGCATAAACATAGCACCATGATTGATAAAATAAGTATTAAGAATTTCAAAGCCATACAGTCGGCTACCATCAAACTTTCCGACCTTTCGGTTTTTGTAGGTAACAATGGCAGTGGGAAAAGTAGCGTTATTGAAGCCTTGCAAACCCTTCAAAACGTTCTACTTCACGGGCTTTCCACCGGCTTTTACGAACGTTGGTCTGGTATGGAACATATCCGGAACACTTACGCAAATGCAAAAGTTTCCGGGAAAAAGCTGTTTGAAAACAACATAGAAATCGAAATTCAGGGTAAAATTGAATCCGATAAATACAAATACAAAGTTTGCTTCAATACCAACCGAAGTGGCGATTTGTATTTGATTACCCATGAGTCTCTTGTTCAAGGGAAAACCGAAGTTTTTAAATCGGAGGTTATTGATGAAAAGGGGGCTACGGAGTTTTTCATTAATAACGAACCTTTACCAACCGGGCGTATTGCAAACAATTTGGTTTTATCTGATAAAAACCTGATAAGTCAGTTGCCATTTGCCATAAAATTTGGCAATTATATTTCATCCTGGCAGTTTCTTTCACTCGAACCCGAACGGATGTATTTTCCTGTTCGCAGGGATTATAGTGCAACCTCGGTTCGAATGAAAAGCACGGGCGAAAACCTTGCCGACTTTTTTAGCCGTATGCAAGATAATCCAACCATTAGCGATATTATCCTCGACAAGATGCGTTATGTATTACCCGATTTGGACAATGTAGGAAGAGAAGAGATTTCAATTCAAAAACAAATCTATCTTTTCTTACAGGAACACAACAATAAACGCCGTTTACCAAGCTGGCTCTTTTCATCAGGCACCTTGCGTATTTTAGCAATACTGGCTATCCTTAACAGCGAAACACCGCCCCCGGTAGTATTTATCGAAGAAATAGAAAATGGCTTAGATCCAAGGACACTGAATTTGTTGGTGGAAGAAATGCGAAGCTTGTTGCCCGAACATCAGTTTGTAGCCACCACTCATTCGCCATATTTCTTAGACCTTGTGGCCTTAAAGCATATAATTGTTGCCGAACGAACTGATGGTAAAACTGATTATTATCGTCCCGATGACGATGAACGGTTAAATGCATGGAAAACAAAATTCTCTGCGGGAAACCTATACACAATGAACAAACTGTCGCGCACATGAAATTAGGTCTAATACTCGAATGCCCCAGGCAGGGCACCGACCATCAGGTTTACGAATATGTTATCAAAAAACTTTGCCCTGCTATTGAAGTTGTTGTAGTTCCATCGGGTTCAACCAACAAACCCGGAATGATAGCCAAGTGTGGCGAAGTGGCCAGAACATTAATTGAAGCCGAAAACTGCGATAAAGTAGCCATTTTGTGGGATTTAATTCCGGTCTGGGGCGGTACAGCCTGCCGTAAAGAAGATGTGGAAGCCATTACCACTAATCTGAATGCAGCCCATGTCGATTTGACGAAAGTTAAGCTTATCTGCATCGAACCTGAACTCGAAGGCTGGCTTATTGTGGAAGGTACAGCCCTAACCAAATACAAAACAGCTATTTGCCACCCTCATCCGGTAAAGAAATTCAAAGGTGTAAAACTGTCAGAACGATGCAATGATGCCAAAAAGACTGTAAGCAAATACCTCGAAAGACGGTACAATGATATAACTGAGGCAATTCGCATTACCAAAAACATTGATGATTTCGATAAGATTGCACGTAAACACGAATCGTTTGCCAGGCTGAAAACATTTATTGATGAAATATGTAGTTGATTATGAGCACAACAGAAAAAATAGTTTCAATTACTTCGATTTCTCGGAATCAAATTGTCCGTCATTCAACTATTCGAAAAATTCGAATAGTTCAAAAAGAAGGCAATCTAAGCACATCATTCTATCTGAATAACAATAATTTACAACTTGCTCACCTCGTTGGTGAGGCGAACAAAATCAAATAAATAAT
>JAAYUT010000536.1 GCA_012517485.1 Candidatus Atribacter fermentans | reverse complement strand
TATCTTAAATTTTTGAATCTACGAAAGATTTGAGCTTAATAGAAGCAATCACGACACAGCCTGAATGACGGAGTGGATGGATGATGTTACCACGTCGCATAGGACGCTCCTCGCAATGACGGATTAGGGTACTGGAATTTTCCTATCTGTGCGGTCTTCTGCCTGATGGCAGAAATCTCCCCCTCGCCCCCTCGGCGTCTTTCGCCAATACCCCCTCGGCACTTTTCGCCTCCGCTGTACTTTCCTTCATAAAATGATAGAATTGAATATAACAATTCATCGGAGAATTCTTCTTAGGAAAGGAGGGGAAAAGGTGGATTCAACAAAAATGCAGCATTATAAAAAGGTATTGCTGAGCTTTCAATCAAGAATAAATCGGCTTTTAACGAAAGAGCAGAATAATCTTCGGGAATTCAATCCATTAACCGAATCCCTCGATGAAGGTGATTTCAGCCAGGCAACTATAGACCGAGAGATGGAACTCCTCTCTCGTGATGCCCTTTCACAAATTTCCAAACTGATTGAAATATCCTTAAAAAAAATCGAAAGCGGTAGTTATGGGATTTGCGAGAGATGTCATAAAGAAATTCCTGAGGGTCGTTTAAAAGCACTCCCCTATAGTCCTTATTGCGTGAGCTGTCAGTCGATAATCGAAAAAAAGTACGAAAAATAAAAGACCGAGGATCGATCACCACAACCCTCGGTCTTTAGGTTTTTATCGCCAGTCAAGTACTAGCCATTCTCTCCAAATTTTCCAAGCGATCCTCATACACCATGGAAATACTTTCGCTTAATTCCTTAGGGTATTCAACTCCTCGATCCAAGACCTGCCGTTGAAAATTTGAGAGATGAAAATATTGAACCAAATATTGAGTTGCCTCTTCAACATCAAAAGGCTTACAGGAAAAGACGTCGACACTCAAATAACCCTTCGCAGGAAAAGTATGGATACTAATATGACTTTCAGCGATTATGACAATGCCAGAAAGACCACTTTCTTGGGAAGTATCCCCCTGATAGCGGAAAACGTAAGGCGGCATAATCTTGGTCATATGCATTCGATCTGGATATTCATCCAAAAACGTTCGGACACGATCCAAATCCTGAAGTAATGATGTGTCGTTGGTATAACCATCCAACACCAGGTGAGTACCGGCTTCAAAGACCTTTTTCATTGGGTATCCCCCCTTTCTCATTTTCACGAGAATAAAATTATCCTTCGGAAACCATCGTCCCGTAGGAAACAAAAAGAAATAGTCACAGTTTGAAAGCCAAACTATGACTATTTCTCTATTCGATTCTCAAGATCATTAAAAGACTGATGAATTTTCTCATCAGGTGCTCCCACCCCAGACTTTATTGTCCAGAAAAAACCAAATGGTTGCACTCACCCTCGGGGAAGGGGCTCTTCCCTCTGCGAGTGTTTTGGAGGGACTCCCATTAGGACGTCAGAGGTGACCGTCCGTCTTTTTTGCCCTCAATTCCACCCCCGTAAAAAATCATAACATTGCAATTATATACCCTCCCCCCCTGGTGTCAATAGGTTGTGGAAAAAGTTTTACTCAACCCATTCGATGGTAGAAGATAGGAAGAATAACCACCCAGGCTTGATAAATCAAGCCCCTACAAAAGAATTTAAAATGTAAGGCGCAATGAATTGTGCCCGCCTAATGGAGTGACATGCCATGGCATGTCGAATCTTGGTTTTTCACCATCATCCAAATCTTCTCTCATCAAGAAAAAAGGAAATAATAAATATTTTTAGTTTCTTTTCTAAGACTAAATACATATAATAGAGAATATTATTGTGCTTTCATTCATCCAAGGAGGTGGATCATGAAAAAAACATCTGTATTCATTTTAGCAATCTGCGTTTTGGTGTTTTCTCTCTCTACCCTGGTTTTTGCCCAACAGGAGAGGGAACTTCTACAAACAGCAATGAATTCGATAGAAGCCGGTGATATCCTTTTAACTCAAAAAATTTTAGATCAGGTACAATTTATCCTCTGGAACAAATCTCCCATGATTATTGAAAATGTAACATTTACCGAGGGTGAGACTCATGCTTATGGAGTATTTAAGGAAAGGTCTTCCCATGTCTTTGCACCTGATGAAACCATCTATATTTATGCTGAACCAAAATATTTCACCCTTTTGAAACGAAACGATCAATATGAAATTTCCTTGGTTCTTGATTGTAATCTTTACGATAAAGCCGGAAAATTGCTGATCAGAAAAGAAGCTTTTAGCCAATACCAATACACTACCCAAAAACCTGTAAGAGAAATATTTCTGGATTTGTATTTCAACCTTAAAATTGATCCTGGCGAGTATCAGATT
>JAAYUT010000535.1 GCA_012517485.1 Candidatus Atribacter fermentans | reverse complement strand
TCACTTAAAAAATACACTCATTGGAAAAACCGTTGTTCAAAAAATTTCCAGCCAAATGCGTATTGCAAAAATTGAAGCCCTTAATGAGGGGAAAACAACTAAAATTGTTTTCGATACAGTTCAAAACAAATATATTTATACAAATAGCTCTGGAAAGTCTGTTCACCATCCAATGCCTGATGAAGTAATCCTCTACCGAACCAATTTTCCCCTCAATACACTTCGTTTTTATTCAACAGGTACACCTTCAAGTGGAGGAACAATCACCCTCCGTATAGGTAACAATTTGAAATATATCATTATTACACCGGTTACTGGGAGAGTTCGCATCAGTGACAAGCCGCCCTCGAATTGATAGTGGTTTTTCGTATATTGGAATTATCACTGCAATAACAATTTTCTCTCTTTTTTCTCTGGTAGCTTACCAGGGATTGTATATTGCTCATCGATACCAGAAGAAAAATTCATTGCTCAGATTAGCCATCGTAGAAGCAGTTCATTCCATAGAATCGTTGAAGATAAATCAGAATTATGCAGAAATGAACGGTTTTGTTTTACGGAAAGAAAACTTTGAAATAACTCACAAAATAAGTGAATTTAAAGATGATTTATACCGAGTTTTGATTGAAGTGAGAGATTTTGAACAGAATGCAATTTTTACCCTTGAAACTTTGGTTGAACGATAAAGGATTTACCCTCATTGAAATACTCTTAGCATTCTGCTTATTTACGGTTTTCTTGGTTATTTTTTCAGGCTTCATTATCAATCTGAGCCGCACTGTTGATGTCTATGCCAATATTATTGAGAAAAATGAAACTTTATTGTCCGCACTTGATCAATTAAAAACTTTTATCAAAACTGGTTACCCCGTTGCTCTCCTTCAAAATGGTAGTTGTTTACAGATCGCTATGGGCAAAAACCTTATTGAAATTTATCCAAAGGATTCAAATCTTTTGGTTAAACACTTGAATACGGCAAATCCTATTCTGGATCATTGTTCTATAATGGGTCCTCTTTTTGCTCTCGAAGTAATGGAAAATGGAAAAATCCACGTACAAGTCTCTCTGGATTTCTTGTTTCAAGATAATTCGCAGGAACATCTTGACCTTCAATATTTGTCATGGTGTGAAGTGGGGAATGAGGAAGTCGAAGAATGAGGGGAGCGAAGAAAAATGAGAGCACCAAATGATAGAAGAGGTGAAAAGGGAAGAAAAGTTATAAAAAAAGATATTGGGAAAAGATACAATAAATATTTTTAAAATATTGCCGATATATTAGGTGATTACAATGTTAATACCAGAAAATGAAAGAGGTTTTATTGAAATATTTTCTTTGATTATCATAAGTTTTTTTCTTTTGCTTTCAATGCAACTGTTTCAAGAAATTCTTCTCCATGGGAAGATTTGCAATGCGTACCAAAAATGTATTCAAGAAGATTACCGAGTAGAAGGGATCTTAATGGAAGCAAAAAAGTATCGAGAAAAAAATGGAACTATTGATCCTTCTGAAAGGATAACATCAAGTTTTCAGCCTAATTATAGGTATTATTTTGACAATGAAAAAATTTATATCGAAAAAGGAACATTAAATATTTTAATTGCAAACTATAAAATTTATGATAACAAAGTTTATATTACGGGAGTAAAAAATCAATCAAATTCAATTTATGTGAGGGAATAATGCTTGGTATTGACTTAGGTTCTTACGCGTTGAAGTATTTTCAAACGAAGAAAAAAAGAGAAGGAATATT
>JAAYUT010000534.1 GCA_012517485.1 Candidatus Atribacter fermentans | reverse complement strand
GTTTCAGTGATGGGAGGAATTAATCCTGAGGGTGGCTCAGGAAAGGTGATCGGAGTATTGTTGAGTATTTTAATCCTTCAATCACTTTCTAGTTCTTTTACGCTTTTTGCTATAACACCTTATGCCAGGGGTTTAATTTATGGTTTAATGTTGTTGATCATCATGATTGTCAATTATGCATACGGAGAAGGATCCAAAAGTTCACTACGAAAAATAAAAATACAACAATAACAATGATACACCAAGTGGGTATATTATCGTTTAGAAATTTTAGAGTATGCGATGATATGATAGGGAGGGAACACCATGAAAGACGGAGAATTAATTCAAATTGGGTATTTGGTGAAGGATTTAGAGGGTGCTATTCAATTTTATATTGAGACCATGAATGTTAGTCCCTGGGAAATATATACTTTTGCCCCCCCAGCGCTTCGTGAATCAATGGTACGAGGAAAACCCTCAAACCATGATTTTCGCATAGCTATAGCCTCACCAGGGCAAATTCAGGTTGAACTCATCCAACCTCTGACTGGTCGAAGTATTTATGATGAGTACCTGGAACAAAAAGGAGAGGGATTACATCACGTCAAGTACTATTATAAAGATTGTCAAAAAGCAATTCAGGAATTCGAGAAAAAGGGGATATCCGTTGTTCAAAGCGGAAAGTTTGATGAAGATGAATATTATTACCTGGATACTTTAAAGTATTATGGGATGGTTATTGAAATTGGTAATGGAGGAAAGATTAGACCTCCTGAGAGGGTTATTTCAAAATAAATTGATTTAGATTATTTTGAATGAAAGTTTGGTTAATTCTGGTTTGAGATTGTTGATAAACGCTTCAGAAATAATTGGAATCCCGATAAAAGTCGGCAACTCGAAGTCATTGAATTCGGGAAAAAAGATAGCCAAAGCATAAAAAGGAGTGCTAAAAATGGATAGTATTCAAGTGGTAGATGCTGGACCAAAAAATATTCCGTATTCTGGTGCCTTGTATGCTGGAGATTTTATTTTTGTTTCAGGACAGATCCCTCTTGATGAATCAAAACAGGTAGTGGGAGAGGATATTGAAACTCAAACAACCTTTGTTTTGGAGAAAATTGAAGCTCTCCTCGCAAAAGCTGGGGCAAATTTAAGTCATGTTGTGAAAACCACAGTTTTCTTAACTGATATGAAGAATTTTTCCAGAATGAATGAAGCATATAGTAAGAAATTTAGAGATATCTATCCCTGCCGGAGTTGCATTGAAGTGAGCCAATTACCCGCGCCGGTTCTAATCGAGATCGAAGCGATTGCTTATTTTCCGAAAAAATAGAGGTACCACAATAGAATAGCTCTTACTTGAATAAAAAAATACAGGAACGAGTAAAAAATATCATCATTTAAAGTCTTCATATTCAGAAGCCGTGAGGATCTCATCTGACACCGAAGGCGTCATCCTGAGGCTTCATTTTTGAAGCCGTGAGGATCTCATCTTTTTTAATTTATTCTTCTTTAATTTTCGTAAGAATGAGATTTTCACATCGTCAAAGCAAAGAGCATTGGACTCCTCTCAACGAAGTTTTATAAAGCATTTTCATCCTCATCTTGTGTTGCAGAAGTGATATGATTAGCAATTATTGATTATCAATTACTTTTTTTCCATTTACCTCTTATTAAAATTTATCTCCTTCTAATTCCATTTTTAAGGAGAAAAATTGGAGAAGATCTTTCAGGGTGATGACTCCTATCAATTGATCATTTTCAACAACCATTAGGCGGCTATTCCCCGTTCGGTTCATTAATGATAGTGCTTGAGTGGCATCGGCATCGGGGTGGATTGTATTATCAATTGAACAAGATTTAGCAACTTCTCCGGCTGTTTGAGTGTTCCATTTTTCCTTGGGAATTTCTTTAATGTCCCGGGTCGTTAAACATCCAACTAATTTACTATTCCGAACAACTGGAAACATTTTATAATGATAACGGTAAACATAATCCTCAACGGCTTCTTTAAGGGTCAAGGTATCAGGTATGGTGATTGGATCAGGTTTCATGAATCGACGAACAGTCTCACCCTCAAGGGCTTTCGAAATCATTAACCTTTGCATTGATACCTGAGATGCATTTTGAAGAAACATCCCAATTAAAAATAACCAGATGCCACCAATTAAGGACCCTCGAAAAATACTAAAAACACCAAGGAAAATAAGAATAAAACCGAATATTTCCCCCATTCGAGAAGCAATTCGAGTTGCCCAGCGTAAATCTTTTTTTCTCCACCAGAGGATTGAACGAAGAATCCGACCACCATCCAAAGGAAAAGCAGGAATAAGATTAAAACCGGCTAGAGCCCAATTAATTATTCCTAAGTATCCAAAAATTCCAGTGATTCCCAATGATACATCAAGTCTTCTTAAGATTAAATAGGTACTGTAGAAAATAAAACCAAGGCTAATACTCGTTACGGGACCAGCTAATGCCATATAAAATTCAGTTTTTGCGTTGGATGGTTCCTCGGTCATTTCGGCAACACCACCAAACATAAACAGGGTAATCCCACGAATGGGTAATCCGAAACGCCGGGCAATCAAGGAATGAAAAAGCTCATGAATGACTATTGAGACGAATAACCCGATTGCTCCGAATATGCCCATCCACAAGTAAGTTACCGAAGACAATCCCTGATAATATTGGGGGAATACTCCCATCGACAATGACCAAATCATGAGAAAAAGAACGATTATCCAACTAGGGTCAATTTTTATTTCAAATCCGAATATTTTGAATATCGACAGAGACTTACCGAACATTGCAATCACCTCATTTAAAAAGGGATTGATGAAAATTAACTACCTTTCTATGTTCATCGTAAACTATTAAAGAGAAAAAAGCCAAGAATTAAGAAGAGATTCTGTTTTTAGATGGTTGCAGGAATTATTTTTGAGTTTTTTTGTGAAAAACCACAATAGAGAATTCCTTTTATATACTGAACTATTTATTTAAAAAAACAACCTAAATGTAATAATTATTCCTTTAATATTTAGATGGTTTAGTAGAGGCTAAAGGAAGCAGATAAGATTGATAAATTGAGTTGTAAAACATAAGACTACCAAATCGCTGCACTTCTCGCAATGACGTTTTTGCATTCCTTTTCCCTCGATGTGAGAAGGTGAGGTTGAGGGTGAAAGCCCGGAATGAGAACCTGGTTTGTAGCTCATAATGAGTTTATATAAAAAATCGTTCCGGTATTTTCGAGAAGAGTCAATTTTAATCCTACGGATAATTATTACGCTGGGATTAATGGAGAACTCTTCTATGGTTTTTTTCTTTTCTTTTAATTATAAAAAAACCTTTTAATTTTTTTCGTTTTTATTCAATAAATGTTCAAAATGGGTGAAAAGTGATACCATTAAATTAAATTGAAATGTCAAAATGGAGGGAAGCTTGATTGAAAAAGTGGAAGAAATGGATCCTTATAATCAGTATTATAATTGGCGTCATAATTATCGGGATGTTTTATTTTCTATTAGCTGGTATGCAAGAGATAAAAGAAATGGCTATTACTGATATTGATTTATCTCAGGTTAAAGACGGAGTATATACCGGTGAGTTTAGAGGAAATAGGTGGACTAACTCAGTGGAAGTTTTGGTAGAAGGTCATAAAATAACGGATATAAAAGTTATTCAAGATGTTAGGATCCCTTTGACCGAGGTGACCCAAAAACTAATTGAGAGTGTAAAGGAAAAACAAAGTTTAAATATTGATGCTATTTCTCAGGCAACGATCAACACCAAAGCCTATTTGAAATCAATAGAAAACGCTCTCAGAAAAGGGATTGAGTAGATCGGGCACAAAAAGAACCGAGGGATGAAGTGAGGGGAGGAGAGGAAAAAAACTTTAGAAAAAAAAGATCAGCATGAAAACCGAAAGGTCTTTATAGATAAGAAAGGAGGAGGGAAAGATTGAGAGACCAATAATAACAGTTTCAGGATTAACCAAGGTATATCGAACTGGATCGGTTGAGGTGATTGCTCTCAAAGATGTGAGTTTTCAAGTTAATAAAAATGAATTTATCGCAGTTATGGGACCATCTGGTTCAGGAAAATCAACCTTAATGTATATTCTTGGATGTTTGGACCGAGCAACCAACGGAAGTTATTATCTTGATGGTCAAGAAGTATCACGATTAAAAGAAAATATTCTGGCTGACATACGAAACAAAAAAATTGGATTCGTTTTTCAGACTTATAACCTTTTGCCACGCCTTAATGCCTTTCAAAATGTTGAACTCCCATTGATTTATGCAGGAATCTCTCGCTCTCAAAGGAAAATAATTGTCAAAAATTCTCTTATCCAAGTTGGATTGGAAAATCGATTATTCCATCGGCCGAACCAACTTTCAGGAGGAGAATCTCAACGGGTGGGTATTGCTCGAGCATTGGTCAATAATCCAAGTATTCTCTTGGCGGATGAACCAACGGGAAATCTTGATAGCAAATCAGGCGAAGAAGTAATGCAAATATTTCAGAATTTAAATGAACAAGGTAAAACGATTATTCTCGTTACTCATGAAAGAGATATTGCAAATCATGCCAAGCGGATTTTTCATTTTCTTGATGGGAAATTGGTTGGAGACGAATTAATCGAAAAACCGATACAAGCGATTGAACAATTAAAGCATATATTATCAGTTTCTTAATAGGTAAAAAAGTTTATGTTTAAATACTTCTTAATTTTTACACATTTTCAAAAAGATCATTCATGGTTTGAAGATTGAAAAGTACCTTGGTTTAAATAGATGATAGATAAGGAATCTGAATGGGCATTTTTTTCCGTTATTTGTTGATTAGAAATTTGGCTTTTATGGAATAAACCGAAAGCTGAGAAATAGGGGTCCTGATGGTTTAAAAAGAAATACCATCCCAAAACCGAAGTCAAAAGGAATATAACAATGCCAATTAAAAGCTGATAACTACTTTTTTTGTTCCAAAGAAGGAGACCGATTGTGGTCAAAAAACTAATTGGAAGGAAAAGAAGCTGGTTTTGAAAAAGAACGAAAGAGAGAATAATAGCGCTAACTGTCCAAAAGATTCTAACTTTTCCTTGAAAAAAGAGCATTCCAAGAAAAGGATAAATAAACCAAATTTTGGCAAAAAACCTGGGAAAATTATAAGAAGATGAGGTTAGAAATTCTGGAAATAAATATTTCAGGTTCAATGAAGAAGTGCGAAGAAATAAAAAGGGATTGCCAGAAAAAACCCAATTAAAAAAGAGGATGGTAACAAAGAAAAAAGTTGGAGGGAAGAGTGATACCAGAAAAAGAGACGTTTTTCTTTGAAGCGGATCATGGAAAAAAAACCATTGGAAAATAATCACCGGAATAACAACCCAAAGAAAGGATATTTGAGTTAAGATTCCTACTCCGAGGCTCATTCCTGCGAGAAAGAAAAAGTAAATTGATTGAGTTTCATGATATTGAACAATATTGACAATGGTAATAAGAATGAAAAGTGCCAATAAGAAGAATGAAGGGGAAGAAAGAGATAAAAGAAAAAATGGAGAAGTAATAATTAAGATTATAAAAATAGGTGGTAGGTTTTTTTGAGTGATTATTTTGAACAATAACCAGGTTGAAAAGGTTCCAATTACTGGAGGAATGAGACCTGGCAGATAACCAACCAAAGCAAAGAGAAAAGGCAAGAAAGGATAGGAAAGAAAGATAATTTTCGGTTGTTCGGACTGAGAAGAAAAAAAGATTTGCGCCCGGTTGCTATAAAAATCAATTTCGGACGATATCAAACCTTTTTGACGCGCTAAAAGAGTAAAGAAATAAAAGAGAAAAAAACAAAATATATAGAAAATAATGGCGGGAATGGTTTTTTTATTCATCCGGTTTTCCCTTAAACTGCAAACCATGGATAGTTT
>JAAYUT010000533.1 GCA_012517485.1 Candidatus Atribacter fermentans | reverse complement strand
GCGTTACTCCAACTTTACCGCACCCGATGACTGCGGTTCTTATTTTTTCCACAATGCTAAACCTTTCGATGGTTATGAAATATTTCAGGTTTTATCATAAAGCCACTTTCCGAATTTCGCAAATACATAAATTCCAGAAATACGAATTATGGGGAAGATTGCTGTTTTTAATATTTATTATGCCTTGTTGCTGGTATAACCATAAAAATGCTCCAATAACTTGATCACCATCGTACCTGTTAACCAATTGGATTGTTTCTTCCCTGATAGTTTCTTTGCATAATCCCACTTATAAGAGGGACGAATTTTTAACGCATCGAGCCCACAGTTAGAAAACGCTTCTTTTCCCCCAAGGAAGCCGATGATAATGTCATCTCTTTGTTCTTCGCAAAGCTTGTACATTTCATAAAAATTGAGTGTACCTTGCCAATTTCCAGATCGATTTGATGAAGTGATCCATTCATCTGAATTTGTAGATTTTACCCTGTCTCGCTTACTGTCAACAATTTTCAGAAAAGTAAAACCTGGTATCCAATTGCATATTTCTTTCTTACCTATTGATGACGATGATTCATCCCACTTAAATGCTCTAACAACAAGCGAATCAAGATCTCTTTTTTCAAGTTCGCTGATGCCACCCATAAATCCCACTAGGATAGAATCACCGCGCTTTTTACATAAATCGAGGATTGCATCGAAACTATATATTTCTTTGTAATTCTGACCGGAGGTCGTTTGAAATTTAGGAGAGGTTTGATTTCGTGTATTTCGAGATAAATCATCCAACTCACACAAACGACTATGAATGATGCTCCACTCTTCAGCAAATAAACCCGATATGGATTTCGCTAACATTCCAAAGGTTAAAACCATATCTACGTGACTTTTAACTTTCGTTTCCATACTCTTGGGAACCAGATAAAGTATCTTAGCCTCGCGACATGCGATTATTTCTTTTTGATTTGGTAAAACTTTTTTTTCCAGAATGTATTGATATTTTCCGGATTCACTTGACGCATCCCGCACTTGTTTAATGTCTTCAATTAGGAACAAGCCGGTCTTCCTATCCATGACTTTCTTCTGTATGCTGTGGTAGATTTCAATTTGGTTAAGGTTATCAGAGGTGTCAGCGGTTTTTAATTCTACTAAAAGAAGTTGATTGCGGTCTGGATTTATCATTAACCAATCGACATTGGTCGATTGGTTATTATCAGGTTTCTTGAGAGGAAATTCTGGACAGATCATTCGAATTGATCCAGAAAAAACCGGATCTTCTTGCAATGTTTCAGTTAAAACATCTTCTATGTACATGCTCAGAATGGGCTCAACTACCCGTTCAGTCTGTGCTTTAGGAATCATTGTTGTTTCCATAATAGAATCCATGAGAATATCAATAAATGATTTTGCCATCGTTTCCTGCTTTCTTTTTTTGTTAGATAATATTAAATTCTTTGTGCTAATAAATCCATTCAGACACTACAGGATCGTTTATCTCATTCGTCTGATTAAAAACGATTTGTCTATATTTCAAATTGTAGTAATATTGTATTTTATATTTGCGAAAAATAAGTATAAATAATTTTATACAAATTATCATAAAAAATAACCTATTTACTTCAAAGGAGGTTCGGATTGGGAAGGCAGGATATTCAATTTAATGTCTTAAAAAAAGTAGTTGATGATCTTGGGCCAGTTTTTACTACCAGAGACGTATCTGAAGATTCTCGAATGAAAATAGCACATTTTGATCTTGTCGATAGTACCCAATATCATGCTTTTGTTGGTGGTGCATTGAGCGATAATCGGGTTGAACTTGGAATAGAAGAAATTAAGAAAGCTACTGCACGGGGATCCCGCTGGCAGAAAAAATGGACTGCCGGTATTGTTTATGGAGAAAAGAATATAAAACAGGAAATTTTGAAAGAAGTAATTGATGATCTTGGCCCAGTTTTCTTGACTTCAGATGTTGTATATGATATTCGAATGATGACTGGCCACCTTGCTTTTCAAAATGAACCTCTATTTCCTAATTATGTTCGTGATGCGATGAGAAACTATCAAATTGAGTTAGGAATTGAAGAGACTTCGAAATTATCAGAAAGAGATTCTCATTGGAAAAAGGCCGAAATATCCGATAAGTAATTTTCCAACAATTCGAAATTTGGACTGACCTTTCAAAAACGCAAGAAAAATATGTTGTTCATAATCTTTCAAAATGCAGTTGGTCAATTCAATTTCGAATTCTTTTATGGTAATAGGGAATTCTGGCTTCCCACTCCCATATTGTCAGAAAAAAACGGATTATTCTAATGAAATCAGGTAAAAAAAGAGATGGTGAATCTTCTCAGAAGATTCACCATCTCTATGGTTATTATTTCGTACGTAATTCCTTGAGCATATTTGTCTTCAGATCCCAAAGTTCCTGAGATAAATCGACATAGTATTGGTGTGGATTGTCCAATCTCAGCATTTCTTCCCAGAGTTCGCTGACATTTTTATGACAGTTTTTTC
>JAAYUT010000532.1 GCA_012517485.1 Candidatus Atribacter fermentans | reverse complement strand
TGGGTATTCCAAGTTTTTTTGCTTGCTCGCGGATTGGATTATTATCGATCGATTTTCGTTCCAGCATACAATCCTCCCTTTCTAAATGAACCAATTTTCTTTGAAAAGAATAAAAAAATCCATTCAAAGCAAATTCATTTTCATTAGTCATTAGTTTATCATTCAATTGCAATCATAAGACAAATAAGCTCAAATCTATTTCTTGCGTTCATCGAATTATACTCTCTCTTTTTAAAAGAAAAAATGGGTTATGGAGTAAGTCTCTTGAGGTATTGTATGATCATGAATATTTTTTATTTTCTTTGCGAAATTAAAATTCCGTAACTCTTCTCAAAAAGATGATAAAATGAAAAAAGAGAGGAGAATGAGCTATGGTTCAGAATTCATACCCCGACTGGATCCGAGTTCGTCATCTGAATGGTGAGACCAATCAGATGATAACTCAACTTCTTGATGATTTAAAGTTGCATACTGTCTGTCAGAGCGCAAGATGCCCAAACCAAGGAAGCTGTTTCAACCAAGGGACTGCAACTTTTATGATACTTGGAGATATATGTACTCGAAATTGTCATTTTTGTGCCATTCAAAAAGGAGTACCAAGCTCATTGGACGAAGATGAGCCTCGCCGATTAGCAGAAGCAGTGAAAAGATTAAAGCTTGATTATGTTGTAATTACCTCGGTGACTCGTGATGACCTTGAGGATGGTGGAGCATCAGTTTTTGCACAAACTATAAAAGAAATACGCATGGCATCTTTTGCTTTTATTGAAATTCTTACACCTGATTTTCAAGGGAAACATAAAGCATTAGAAATTATTTCAAATGCACAACCTTCCGTTTTTAATCACAACTTGGAGACGGTTTCTCGACTCTATTCAACCATTCGACCTCAAGCAAACTACCACAGATCATTATGGGTTCTATCTACCATGAAAAAGCTCCTTCCTTCAGCAAAAATTAAGTCTGGTTTAATGGTCGGTTTGGGAGAAAGAGAAAGTGAAGTAATAGATGCACTCCACGATTTGAGAGAAACTGGTTGCGATTTTATTACCATTGGACAATATTTAGCTCCCTCGAATAAGCATTATCCAGTGGTGGAATATGTTCATCCTGAGCAATTTTTTAAATACCAACAAATTGCTTTAAGTATAGGATTTATCGGAGTAGCATCTGGTCCACTCGTTCGAAGTTCCTATCATGCCAAGAAAATGTTCGAAGAAGCTTTATTGTAAAAAAACAATATAAAAAAATTTCGTTGTAGTGATTTCATTTTAAACCATTGGAGATGCAGGTTATTATAGGATAAGTTTTTTATGCCTCTTTCATGCCACCAATTGAGGACGAAAACGCTCTTCAGAAATCAATTACTCCCTTTAGAAAATGGGGTTAGAGGATTTGAATTTTTCTTGTTCCGTCATTGCGAGGAGCGTCCTATGCGACGTGGCAATCTCATTTATCAAAATTTTTTTTGTTCCTTATTCATTGCCTCAGATAATCATTAAAAAATGAAAGGCACCCTTATCACCGTAAAACCGCACTCCTCCATGGAGGGGAATTGTTCAATTTATTTCTCCATTAAAGGGGAATTCAAGAGTGTGCATTTCATTTTTTAATGAATTCCTTTTTCATCTATTCTGGTATTTTCAGGATAGATTGGCGTTTGAATCCTTTTTAAAAGACAATTTTTGGATCCAAATAGATATTTATATGAAATTATTGGGAATTTAAATCCTGGATTATAATATTGAAAAATTTTTATTAACTATTTTTTTTTTGAAAACAAGGTGATATAATTTACTAAGTATATCGAAAAACTAATAAAGGTATGGGAATAAGTCATGTGGGACTACACTGAAAAAGTTAAAGATCACTTTCTTCACCCTCGGAATGTTGGAGAAATTGAAAACCCTGATGCCGTGGGTATTATTGGGAATATTGTTTGTGGTGATGCTTTAAAAATTACCCTCAAAATAGATAAGAAAACTCATAAAATATTAGATGCTAAGTTTCAAACTTTTGGATGTGCCTCAGCCATAGCTAGTTCATCAGTATTAACCGAGTTGTTAAAAGGAAAGACCATTGAAGAAGCACAAAAAATTAGCAATCAAGATATTGCTGATTATTTAGGAGGTCTTCCTGAAGAGAAAATGCATTGCTCAGTTATGGGCAGGGAAGCTTTAGAAGAAGCTATAAAAAATTATAAAGGGGAAATCCAACCTCTTGAACTTCAAGAGAAAATTGTTTGTAAATGTTTTAATGTTTCAGAAGAAAAAATTCGTAGAGTTGCTCAAGAAAATCATTTAACGACGGTTGAGGAAATTACCAATTTTACCAAAGCCGGAGGCGCATGTGGTTCTTGCCAAGGAGAAATTGAAGCTATTCTTAAGGATGTTTGGTCAATTCAAGAACCAGTTAAAATAGAATCAAGTTCTCCAAAAAAACTCACCAATTTGCAAAAAATCGCCCTCATTCAAGACATTTTGGAGAGAGAAATTCGACCAAGATTACAAGCTGATGGAGGCGATATCGAATTGATTGATATTGAGGGAAATAAAGTTATTGTTGGTTTTCGTGCTATGTGTGTTTCTTGTCCTATGGGTGGAATAACACTAAAAAGTATTGAAGATAAACTCAGGGAAGTTGTTGGTGAAGAGATTTTGGTGGTCGAAGAATGAATACTTTGTATTTTGATAATAATGCTACCACCCAGGTTGCTCAAGAAGTAATAGATAGCATGCTTCCTTATTTTCGGGACTATTATGGTAATCCTTCGAGTATGCATAGCTTTGGAGGACAAATCTATCGTAGGATTGAAGAAGCTCGAGAACAAGTCGCATTGCTCATTGGAGCCGATCCAAATGAAATAATTTTTACAAGTTGTGGTACTGAGAGCAACAACACAGCAATTATGAGCGCTATTGAAACTAATCCAGCAAAAAAACACATTATTACAACCAAAGTTGAACACCCGGCGGTTTTAAACTTCTGTAAACACCTAAGTCGCAAGGGGTATCGAGTAACCTATTTACCTGTGGATGGCAAGGGGAGATTAGAAATAGAAGCTTTTTTGCGGGCTATCGACGATGACTTAGCAGTAGTTTCAATTATGTATGCGAATAATGAAACCGGAGTGATTTTTCCCATCGAAAAAATTGGGCAGATGCTTAAAGAAAGAAAGGTAGTTTTTCACACTGATGCGGTTCAAATTATAGGCAAATTACCTGTTAACGTAAAAGACCTTCCAGTTGATATGCTTACTCTTTCAGGACATAAAATCCACGCACCCAAAGGGATTGGAGCTTTATATGTCAGAAAAGGAACCCGGTTTTATCCTTATATAATTGGTGGTCATCAGGAAAAAGGGCGTCGAGCAGGAACGGAGAACGTTGCTTTCATAATTGGTTTAGGAAAAGCTTGTGAGATAGCAGCAAAGTGCATGCAAAAAGAAGTTGATTTTGT
Source organism: Candidatus Atribacter fermentans (assembly GCA_012517485.1). Taxonomy (GTDB): domain Bacteria; phylum Atribacterota; class Atribacteria; order Atribacterales; family Atribacteraceae; genus Atribacter; species Atribacter fermentans. The sequence continues at coordinate 376 of JAAYUT010000532.1, read as the reverse complement.
GAAACAACTCAGAGATAAGTTGGAAAATGGTTTATTGAATAATTGTCCAGATGTCAGTATCAATGGTGATAGAGAAAACAGACTCCCAAATACTTCAAATATTAGTTTTGAGTTCGTTGAAGGAGAAGCAATCCTTCTCCGATTGGATGAATACGGTATTTGTGCTTCCTCTGGTTCGGCTTGCACATCAGGGTCATTAGAGCCAAGTCATGTATTACGGGCTATGGGGGTTCGCAATACTGCTATCCATGGTTCGGTAAGGTTCTCTTTGAGCAGGTACAATGAGGAGAAAGAAGTTGATAAGGTAATCGAAGTCATGCCGGGAATTATTAAAGATCTTCGGCTTATTTCTCCTTTTGGTCGGGAAAAATTATTT
>JAAYUT010000531.1 GCA_012517485.1 Candidatus Atribacter fermentans | reverse complement strand
TATTCTTGCTGGTCTTGGCTTTGGTCTTTCATCAATAACGATTTCTATGATTAGCCTAACTATTTTTTTTGGAATAATCTTCGGACTTGCCATGGGTTTTGGCTATTCAGCTCCTACTCCTGCGGCAGTTAAGTGGTTTCATATCAACAATCGGGGCTTTATATCTGGTATTGTAGTCAGTGGATTTGGTTTGGCTCCTCTTTATATTGCTCCTCTTACAAGAATCCTCATTCATCAAACTGGGATTCCAACAACATTTTTAATACTGGGAATTATCTTTTTCCTCACGATATTTTTCCTATCTTTTATAATCCAAAATCCCCCTTCGAACTATATTCCAATACAGCTTAAAACTAGAAAACATCAAAAAACCATTGCTTCAGAAATTGATTTGGATTACCCTGCAATGCTAAAAACATCACAATTTTATTTTTTGTGGGTTTTGTTCTTCTTTGGAACCTTTTCTGGTTTGCTCATTATCGGGCAAATGGCAAAAATTGGTCAAGAACAAGCAGGAATCGAAAACGGAGCAATCTTAGTAATGGTCTATGCGGTATTTAATTTCCTTGGTCGTATTTCCTGGGGATCCATCTCAGATCTTTTAGGAGAAAAAATAACTTTATTCCTCATTTATTTCATCCAAGTTATAATTTATTTTGTATTCCATACCATGACGCAACCCTTTACTCTCCTGATTGGAAAAAGCTTAGTTGGGTTTACTTTTGGCGGAATGCTTACAATATTTCCGGTCATAACTTCTCAGCTTTTTGGCTTAAAAAATTTAGGTGTTAATTATGGATTTATTATGACTGCCTGGGGAGTTGGAGGATTTCTTGGTCCATTATTAGGAGGAACAGTTCGAGATATTACTGGAACTTATCAAACCAGCTATACAGTATCTGCTTTATTTTGCTTAGCCGGTTCTTTTTTAACCTTTTTAATAAAAAAGCCAGAATTCAAATGATCGATCTTATTGAGCATCCCCCCTTAATTTACAATATTTCCAGGCAATAAAAATTTTGAATCAGTCCTACCTTGAATCTCATCGATAGCAGAATAAAGGAAAATAAAATTCCTGATTTTTATTCGTGCTCCCATATTAACTTAGCTTAGTTTCAAATTTTTTCCTCTCATCTTTTAGGTACTTAAGAAAAGATTAAAATAAAAATTTAAGTTTTAATTGTATATTGAGAATTCAAGTTTTTTTTAAGATAGATTACCATTCTACTTCTCAGCACCAGATGCGGATAAAAATATCTATCTCAATTCGTCATTGCGAGGAGCGTCCTATGCGACGTGGCAATCTCATCCATTCAATCTGTCATTCTGAGGAGTCCGGTGACTTTGACCGGACGACGTGAGAACCTCATCCACCCACTCCGTCATTCTGAGGAGCGTCTTATGCGACGTAGGAATCTCATCCTTTAAAGTTTTTATAAAAAAGAATTGAAAAAAGAGATCCTCACGGCTTCTGAATACAAAGCCTCAGGATGACGGAGGTGTAGATGGGATCCTCAAGGCTTCTGAATACGAAGTTTAAGGATGACATGACAGATTAAAGGAACACCTTC
>JAAYUT010000530.1 GCA_012517485.1 Candidatus Atribacter fermentans | reverse complement strand
CCTTGGGCTTTGCTTTTTCCAGGGTAAGAAATGAGGTGTTTTTTTTGCCATTCCCACTCTGAATGATGGATAAACTCCATGGCTGAATAGTCTGAGAAAGTATTAAAATCTACAAATATTTTAGGTTTTCTCCCATGGTCTGCCCAAACTGGGTGTGATAACCAAGCTCCCTGAATACAGGCGGCAACTATTGGAACATTAAGAGAAAGAATAAGCTTATTCATACTTTTTGGAGAGATTAAATGGTCTTGAAAATCGCCCGTCCAGGTAATCGTTCCTTCGGGAAAAAGACCAACAACCCCACCTTGGTTTAAAATGTTATAAATAGAATAAAGCATAGCGGGATCAGGTCGGGATTTGAACTTTTGGACAGCTCCAATTTTTTTGAGAAAATACCGCTCAATTGGATTTTGAAAGGAAATTTGTGCAATAACCCAGGAAATAGGAACATCAATATAGGGTGTAATAAAGAATGGGTCGATCGGGCTTACATGATTACAGATAAGTAGAAATGGTGGTTCGGGGATTTTTCCAGAAAATTCGAGACGATAAAATTTTTTTATAAATGGGGAAATCCATTTTTTCCCAATCTTCCATAAAAGAGTATCAGCTGGCAAGCTCATCCTATATCCCCAATTTCTCTTTTAATTTCTTGTTTGTTCTTATTTTGGAATCCCAAAATTATAATCAAGCCATATTTTCGTTAGATTATATCAAGGAATTGAACTTTATTGTTGGAGAATGATTTTTAATAGTGAGAGATTATAAAAAGGTATCATTAACAATAAAGAAAAATCGCTATTACCTAAGGGAATAAGAGATATAATAATATTTAAAGAAATGAGAAATACCATGAAGGAGGAGTTGACCAAATGACGAAAAACATGCCACATCCAGGCCATGAAAAGCATCTTTGTCATCTTCAATACAATGGCTATATGAATCAAAATTTTGAGGATTTTAAAAAATTAGTAATCAATCCACAATTTATTTGTCGGAAATGTGGTAGGGCTGCCAATCAGGCAAGTAGTCTTTGCCAACCTGAAAAACTATAAAATAGAATGAGGGTGGAGTAACCACCCTCAAAATTACTTTTTTACTTGGCTAACCAATACCATAGGTTGATTACAGCAAATTAATTCTCCGCCACCAACTGTCTTTACTTCAACAACGTTTCCACATATTTTACACTCAAAAATCTGTCCAATTTTTTCAACTTTTGGCATTATAGAAGCCTCCTTAGAAACAATCTAATAGAATAAAATAATTTAAGTCTATTTTCCTTACTTTTATTCCAATTGAAAAAGAATGTTTTACTGGAAAAGTTCGATATGACTTCCTGAAGCTATTCTTTTATTTAAGAAACATCATGAGATTGGGAATCATACATTCACGTAATGGGTTTTTATAAAAATAAATGGGAAAAAATGGAACTCAGTGAACCAAAAAAAGGTCGGAAATATATTAAAGGTAAAAAATAAAATTGTTGGAGGTCGAAGTAAGATGTTCAAAAATAAAAAATTAAATTATGGATTTTTATTATCAGCACTACTCGTTTTTGCCCTATCAAGTTATTCCTGGTCGGCAACTGTTCTACCAGAGGTCAACGATATTATACCGAATATCGTTGATAGGGTCAGTCCAGCTGTTGTTAATGTAAATACTTCAAAAATTATGACGATCACTTCACCCTTTGCACCCTTTGCTCCCTTCTTTGATCAATTGCCGGAGCAGTTTCAACGTGAAGTACCTCAAAGAGGCCTTGGAACAGGTTTTATTTTTCGTAAAGATGGATATATTCTTACCAACAATCACGTGATTGAAGGAGCTAATGAAATTAAGGTAACTTTATTAGATGGAAGAGAATTGACAGGGAAAGTGATAGGTGCCGATCCTTTAACTGATATCGCTGT
>JAAYUT010000081.1 GCA_012517485.1 Candidatus Atribacter fermentans | reverse complement strand
CGATCACAGTAATAAGTATTTATTGCGGCTTATTGATGGGAATGGAATTGAAATTGTAGTCATTCCTCATCGCAAACGCCTAACTATTTGCCTTTCCACCCAAGTAGGATGTCCAGTTGGTTGTGCCTTTTGTGCTACCGGTCAAGGTGGTTTTAGCCGGAACCTGACCTATCAAGAAATTGTTGAGAGTGCTTGGAAAGCTCAAATTGAAAAGAAGAGTGATATTAAAAATATTGTTTTTATGGGTATGGGAGAGCCATTATTGAATTACGAACAACTCTCCAAAGCGATTCAAGTATTTAACCATCCAGATGGTTTTAATATTGGTTCTCGTCATATGACTGTATCGACTGTTGGAATACCGGATAAAATTATCAAATTAGCACAAGATTGGCCTCAAGTGAATCTGGCAGTCTCTCTTCATGCTCCCAAAAACGAATTAAGAAAACAATTGATTCCTATTAATGATGTCTATCCCATTTCTCAAATACTGAAAACCATCGATCAATATATCGCCTTGACCCACCGTCGTGTGACTATCGAATATTCTTTATGGACTGATATCAATGATCAACGGGAGTATGCCTTTCAATTGGCTTCTCTTTTAAGAGGGCTGCTGGTGCATGTCAATCTTATTCCAGGGAATCCTATTCCTGAATGCCACTTTGTTCCTTCTTCTCCGGCAAGAGTCATGACTTTTGCCCGAATCTTAGAAGAGAATAAAATAAATGTCACCATTCGGGAGCCTCGAGGTCAGGATATCGGGGCAGCATGTGGTGAACTTTATGGATTGCATTATAAAAGAGGTGTGATTGAATGATTATCGTTTTACGACATGGAACCTCACAGCAAGAAATTGATGAAATTGTTGATCGGTTGAAGAAGTTAGGATTTGGAGCGCACATTTCCCATGGAACCGAGAGAACCATTATTGGTGCCATTGGTGATGAACGTCAGGTCAATTTAGAAGAAAAAATTGGTGTTTTACCCTTTGTTGAAAAAGTAATTCCTATTCTGGCTCCTTATAAATTAACCAGTCGAGAATTTCGACCTGATGATACGGTTGTTGAAGTAGGGGAGGTTTCTGTCGGCCCGGGTAAATTTGTAGTCATGGCTGGACCCTGTGCGGTTGAGTCGGAAAAGCAGCTTATGGAAACGGCTTATCGTGTGAAGGAAGCAGGTGCAACCATCTTACGAGCCGGGGCTTTTAAACCACGAACATCGCCGTACAGTTTCCAAGGGTTAGGAGAAAAAGGCTTGAAAATATTAGCGAAAGCTCGAGAGGAAACCGGAATGCCAATTGTGACCGAAGCTTTAGGCATTGAGGAGCTTCCCCTGGTCAATGAATATGCCGATATGATTCAAATTGGAGCACGGAACATGCAAAACTTTCGATTGTTGGAAGCAGTCGGAAAATTACGAAAACCAGTTCTTTTAAAGCGGGGAATGATGAGCACAGTTGATGAACTTCTCATGTCAGCCGAATATATTCTCTCTCAGGGGAATTATAAAGTCATATTATGTGAGAGAGGAATTCGGACTTTTGAATCGGCCACAAGGAACACTCTGGATTTAAGTTGTGTTCCCTTAGTCAAAAAGCAAAGCCACCTTCCTATTGTTGTGGATCCCAGTCATGGAACCGGTCGTTCCGACTTAGTTCCAGCAATGAGTTATGCTGCTCTTGCTGCCGGGGCTGATGGTTTGCTTATTGAGGTTCACCCCAATCCGATCGAAGCGCTTTCTGATGGACCTCAGTCACAGGATCCGATCCAATTTTCAACCATGATGGCCGAGCTTAAAAAAATAGCCGGAATAAAGGGAAGGACCATATGACATGACCTATTCAATTGCCATCATCGGTTTAGGCTTGATGGGTTCTTCATTAGCATGTGACCTTTCGCATTGGGCTCAAAAGACCTCTATCACTGGTTATGATATTGATAAGGAAACACAACAATGGTGTTTACAAAAAGGTATTGTTGATCGCATTGCCGAATCACCTCAGCAGGCTGTAAAAGAATCAGATTTGGTTTTTATTGCTACGCCAGTTCGGATTATCCCGAAGATTTATTCAGAGATCTATTCTCATTTACTACCTCAAGCGGTAATTTTTGATTTAGGAAGCACTCGACAATGGGTTTTTGACCATCTGGTTCCTGCTCCTGACACTCATCTTTATTGCGGTTTTCACCCGATGGGAGGTGGAATCAATAGTGGTGCACATTCTGCTCAAAAGCAGCTTTTCAAAGAAAAGCCACTTCTGGTTACTCCCTATCGGCCTTTTCGGAATGGTGAGATAAATATTATTGAAGAGATTGCTCATTGCCTAGGGAGTCGGGTTTTTTTTTGACTGCTCAAGAACATGATCGTGTTTGTGCTTTGGTAAGTCACTTACCGCACGTGATTGCCAATGTTTATGCTTCACTGGTTTATGAAAAGAGAAGTTGTTTCAGCCATTTTGCTGGATCCTCCTTTCGAGACTTTACTCGAATAGCTGGTTCCTCTCCTGAGGTCTGGTTAGATATTTTCCTCACCAATCAAACCCAGATTCTATCAGTTATTGATGAATTAGAAGAGGGTCTTCGAATTATGAAGAAACTTATAAAAACCGAAAATGAGGATGGTTTGAAGGCCTTTCTCATTAAGGTAAAAAAAATGAAAGAACGAGTTGATGACGATGATTTATTATGAAACGGCTGGAGAATCTCATGGCATCGGAATCACCACTGTCATAAGTGGTTTTCCTTCCCAACTCCCGGTTGATGTCAACTTTATTCAAAGTGAATTAGCCCGTCGTCAAAAAGGACATGGATCAGGCCCAAGAATGAAGATGGAAAATGATACCGTTGAATTCTTAGCTGGAGTAAGATGGCAAAAAACCTTAGGTTCTCCGATTGCAGTTTTGGTGAGAAACCGGGATTCGGTCAATTGGAAGATTCAGATGGACCCACTTGGTGATCCTCCTCCTGATTATCATGAGGTGACTGTGCCACGACCGGGTCATGCCGACCTATCTGGAACGGTTAAATATCAATTTACTGACATAAGAAATGTCATTGAAAGAGCGAGTGCCCGAGAAACAGTTGGTCGGTGTGTTGCTGGAAGTTTTGCCAAGATGTTTTTAAATCAATTCGGTATAGTGGTTGGGGGGTATGTGGAAAGTATCGGGGGGATTGCTGCGAGTAGTGAAATGAGTCTTGAGGAAAAAATAAAAGAAGCTCTCAACTCTGAACTTGCAACCTTTGACCAAGAAGCTGCTAAGAAAATGACCGATGCTATTGATCAAGCTCGGAAAGAGGGCGATTCATTAGGTGGAACTTTTGTCGTGGTGGCTCTTGGAATGCTTCCTGGATTTGGAGATTATAATATAACGACAAAAAGACTTGATGCTCGACTGGCAGAAAGATTGATGAGCATTCCTTCGGTAAAAGGAGTTGAGATTGGAGATGGATTTTTATCAGCTCGACTTCGCGGAAGTGAAGCTCATGACGCTATTTATTATGATCAAGTTCGGAAACCATTTTCCTTTCTACGTTCGACGAATCGAGCTGGAGGGATTGAAGGAGGAGTTTCTACTGGTGAACCAATTATAGTAAGATGTGCTATGAAACCAATACCAACCCTACAAAAGGGACTGCCCTCGGTTGATATTGTTGAAAAATCCGAAGTGATGGCACGGTATGAGCGTTCGGATGTATGTGCTGTTCCTCG
>JAAYUT010000529.1 GCA_012517485.1 Candidatus Atribacter fermentans | reverse complement strand
GTTCCCCCTTTAGTAAAGGGGGTGAGGGGGATTTGAAAGAATGAGATAAAAAATCGAATCCCTCTCAATCTCCCTTTATCCAAAGGGAGAAGTCAATATACGGGAATTGGCTGAAATGGTATTTTCAGAATAGACATCCATGCTGTTTTACAGTACCAGGTGAGAATGAAATTATAAACAGAGGAGAAAAAAACAAGGTAACTCATACTTTTAGATGCGTCGACTATTGTTGTCTTCATGGTATAGCTATAAAACCGATAAAAGGTTAAAATGGATGGTAAATTTTTATTTCCAGTCAACCCCAATTTATGGAGGAAAATAATGAAAAGAAAAGTTGCCAAACTCATATCACCAAAAACTTTTGTTATTGAGCAAGAAGAAATTTCACCATTAAAAAAGGATGAAGTTCTTGTAAAAATAGAAGCTTGTGGTTTATGCCATACTGAGATGTCCACCTACTTAGGAGAAAGTGTCACAATTATCGAAGGTCTCGAAAACTATCGTTTTCAAAAAGAAATCCCCTATCCGGTTGAATTAGGTCATGAACCATCAGGTATTGTCGTTGATGTTGGAAGCGAGGTTAAAGATTTTAAAATTGGTGATCGAGTTGGGGGTCCAATTGATGGATCATTTGCATCACATGTAGTTACTATTCCTAAAAAATTGGTCAAAATTCCTGATTCAGTTGAGAATCCAAAATACTGTTTAGCAGAGCCTTTAGGCTGTATATCGAACATGGTCCGAACTGCACGGCCTGAATATGGAGATTTTGTTGCTGTTATTGGTTGTGGAGCGATGGGTTTGTTAACGTTATCAGCTTTGAAGCAAATGCCTCTCCAAGGGCTTATCGCAATAGACCTTCAAGATTCGCGCCTGGAATGGGCAAAAAAATTTGGAGCTCAATTTACGTTGAATCCAAAACGTGATGACTGTGAACAATTTATCCAAGATTTAACTCATAATCGAGGAGTAGATGTTGCAATTGAAATAACTGGAAAATTAAAAGGTTTGGAAATAGCTTCCTTAATAATTCGCAATGCATCCTTTTATGGGTATCAAGGCAGGGGCAGAATCATCGCATCATCATTTTACGCTGGTGACCAAATACTGAGTAATACACTTGGTTATCAACTGATGTTTAAATCACCTATCATTGCTTCAGTCCACCCCTGGCATTCTCTCAATTTTATGGAAGATGTTGCAAAAGGAGTTTGGGGATATCAAAAGCACCTCCTTCCACTTGATCAATTAGTCACTCATCAATTTTGTCTTGAAGACCTTGGTAAAGGATTTGAAGCAGCATCGGGACAGAATACCGAATACATAAAAGGCGTCATTATTATGGAATAAAAGCTATCAATAAAAATCGGATTTTAAAGGTCATAGTAACCCAAAAAAGGATTCTTTCCATGATAAAAAATTCAAAGAATTATCATCAATTAAAAATGTCGCTTTTTGCATTTTCTATTGCTTTTATGTTACATCTGCTTTTATTTTCAACAGCACCTCTTTCAACAATTATCATGAAAGAAATGAATCTTTCTCATGCTGGATTTGCTTTTATTTTTGGAATTGCTATGATTAGTTTGGTTGCTTCTCGTATCCCCTGGGGATTAATTGGGGATCGTTTTGGTTTTCGGAATGCCTTTCGGATTGCTCTTCCCCTATCAGCAATCGCCGCAGTCATTCGTCCTTTTACCCAGAGTTATATTTCTCTTCTTTTTACTCAATTTGCCCTTGGTTTTGGTTTATCATCAGTTCTCCCTATTCTTCCACTTTTAGTTAAAAAATCATTTCAAAAAAATTCGACTGGTTTTGCCACTGGAATTTATATTGCTGGCTTTGCAGCTGGAAACGCAACCGCTATCGCATTTACACCATATTTATTAACCTTAATAAATTGGAGAACTATTCTATTTGTTTATGCCTTGATGCCGGTTCTAATATCTATTTTTTGGTGGATCTTCATTCCCGAGACTCATCTTAAAAACGGTATCATCCAATTCGGCCAATTTAAAGTTATTCTAAAAGATCGTTCTCTATGGATTCTCTTGCTTTTAGTCATAGCAGCCATGGGTGGTTATGATACCTTGGCAACTTGGATTCCTAAAATAATCGAGATGAAAAATCTAAGTTCATCCTTGGCAACTTTACTTCCTTTAGGTTTTTTCTTTTCGGGTCCAATAATTGGATTCGTTTCCGATCGATTAAAAAAACGAAAACTTTTATTAATACTATTGGGATCAGCAACCCTTGTGTCAATTTTAGGATTGAACACAAGTAATTATAGTTTATTTAACTTAAGCATGTTTTTAGCCGGTTTTTGTTTAAATAGCATCTTAACCATAAGCCTTGCTATCCCGACTGAACTCGAAAAATATGCTTCTTCAGTAGGTGGAGTGGTAGGAGTTATATCATCTTTAGGGAATGTCGGACCTCTTGCTTTACCAGTCGTTTTTGGCTCTTTAATCGACTTAACTGGAACCTATCGAGTTTCAATTCTCTTCATTTCACTCTTTTCTGGTTTAGTGATTATTCTTTCTTCACGATCAAAATATTTTTAACTCCTCCTATTTCTTCCGTAAATCATAATTTTCAAGAATATTTGCCATAATTTTGAATAGTGTGATACATTGTTAAGATATTTATTAGAGAAGTATCAGCTTGAATGTTGTGGGTTGGTCCGCATAGGTATCCTCCACCAGGAGCAAAGGCATCGATTCTCTTTTTAACTTCATCTCTTACCGTTCGTGGTGTTCCGAAAGGTAAAGCTTCTTGGATATCAATACCACCAAAAAAACTAAGATCTTTTCCAAAATCTCTTTTGAGTTCAAAAGAATTCATTCCCTCACAAAGGGGTTGGACTGGATTCAAAATATCCAAACCAATTTCAATGAGATCAGGAATAATTGGACGAATACCTCCATCAGAATGATAGGCTATGAATAGGTTTGGGTTTCTTTTTTTAAAAGCGTTGAATAGGAATTTCCATCGTGGTTTAAAAATACAACGCCAGAGTTCTGGGGAAAATAACATTCCACTCTGCATACCCATATCATCGCCAAGCCAGAGAATATCAATTCCCAAATCAATCAGAGTCATGGCAATTTCAAAATGATATTCCATAACCCGATCGAATAAGGTTTCAGCCATTTTAATGTTTGTGACTAAATCTTCCAGAATTTGCTGGTAACCTCGCAAATGAACAGATCCTTCCCACATGGTCAAGGGAACTGACCCAATAATGGCATATTTTTGTCGGTATCTTTCAATTATTTTTGATACCTGATCGACCATATTTGGTGAAATGGGCTTAGGAAATGGAAAATTTTTAAGTTCATCTATAGACGTCGCTCTCTCTAAAGGATGGTAACAAATTTCATTATATAATCCTCTTTTTATAAGACGAATGTTCCATTCAGTTTCATAGGTTTCTCCTTCATCAACCTTTCCATCAAATATGTTAACCATACCTTCCCAGATTATAACGGCATCATCACCCATCGCAATATGAACATCAAGGCCCCTTTCTCCGGTATAAGTTTCCAATATCTGTTGGATTTCTGGGGTATATTGGCAAATTATGGGAACTTGATCAGGCTCTTGGTGTTTTAGGGCGGTTATAATTCTTTCTCTGCTGTTCATCTTTCTTTCCTCCTTTAATTTCTTTTACCTTTTCTCTTCTCATGAACAAGGAATCGTGAACAATTATTTTTCGAAGATCGATACATCTTTAGTTTAAGTCATTCAGTTATCACTTTTTTTTAAATGAGAAATTTAGTTTGAACAAAAAATATGCATTTATCGATAAATCGATTATTCCCATTTACAAAATTGATTGATCGATAATAACAGTGGTATTGGGGTGAAGTTGCAAAACTGATGCCGGTACCTCCTCATTAATCGGTCCTGATAGAGTACGGTGTACTATTTCTGCTTTTTTCTCTCCACTCACCAAAAGAAGAATTTTTCTTGTATTCATAATGGATTTTATACCCATAGTAATTGCCCTTTTTGGAACTTCTTCTAAAGATGAAAAAAAACGTGAGTTTGCTTTGATAGTTTCCTGGCTAAGCGAAACGACATGAGTAACACTATTAAGATGAGTGCCTGGTTCGTTGAATCCAATATGACCATTTGGACCCAAACCAAGCAGTTGAAAGTCGATTCCACCCAAGCTTTGAATAGCTTCTTCATATACAGCGCATTCCTGCAACAAATCAGAGGCAGTTCCCGAAGGGATATGAATACGACTTGGGTCAAGCTGAATTTGGCGAAAAAGGTTTTTAAACATAAAAAATGAATAGCTTTGAGGATGGTTCGAGGGAAGTCCGACATATTCATCAAGATTAAAGGTATTGATGGAAGAAAAATCCACGATCCCCTGTCGATGAAATTCGATCAGTATCTCATAGGTTCGAAGAGGCGTTGAACCAGTTGCAAAACCCATTACTGATGTTGGTTTTTTAATGACTTGTTGGGCAATAGCGATTGCTGCTTTTCGGCTCATATCCTCATAATTGCTTGCATAGATGATTTCCATAAATCAAATCGCCTTCCTTTTCAGTTTATGGAGAAAAAGTTAAATTAATTTTATCAACGAGATCGAATAGGATTAAACCATATTTTTGGTAAATTGTACTAACCCCATCCATCCATGGAGGAGTAATTCCTGATATATGATGAAAAATGCCTATATTTTTTAAATTTTTTTTCATACATTTGAGTATATCTTTGGCAAGGAAGAACTGGTTCTGCAGGTATGAAACCATTAAGGATACTGTCGTAATCTTTTATAATTCCAATAGGTTTTGAACCAAGAAGAAACGCTCCTATAGTGGCAGTGTCAGCATTTTGGAAAGCAAAAACAGGACGATCAAAAATATTGCTCACTAATTTTGGCCATATTGAAAAACGAGTGGCTCCACCACTTAAAAAAATTTTTTTTATATTTGGTTTTGAAATCGAGGTAAAAGAATCTTTTAAAGCAAAAATTATTCCTTCTATAATGGAATATATTAAATCCTTTCTCTCATGATGAATTTGAAGACCCAAAAAGGCACCATTTGCTTGATAATCAAAATAAGGGGTTCCAGTTCCCATTAAATAAGGGAAAAAAAGGATATTGCTTTCGGTGATTTCATCATAGATGGTGTTTAATTCATTATAGATCAATTCTTTATTTTCCGATTCAAAAAGATTTTGAAACCACTGCATTGAAGATCCTCCGGTTGGAACAGTTCCAAGACAAAAATAACTTCGGGGTATACAATGAGAAAATAAGTATAAACGTCCTAACAATTTTTCCTCGATTGAATCAAGGCTCATCAACATTTGTGCTGCAGTCCCTATACAGAGAGATAGACTTTCTTTTTGACCAGTTCCAGTTGCCAAAGCTGTGGTTGCTAAATCTCCACCACCTTTAATAACTGGAATCCCTTCCGGTAAGCCAAATTGCTGGGCAGCATTCCAGGATACCTTCCCCAAAATGGCATCACTTGGAATAATATCAGGGAATAAAGACTTTTTTAATTCACAATTATCAATAATTTCTCCACTCCAGCAGTGATTTGATAGGTTGTATAATAACGATCCCGATGCGTCAGAATGATCGGTAGCTATAATACCAGTTAAAAGAAAACCGAAATAATCCTTTGGAAACATGATTTTATCGACGTATGAAAAAAGATTTGGTTGTTTATTTTTCAGCCAAATAATTTTTGGAAGAGTAAAACTTTCTTGAATCGGGTTTCCTGTTATTTTTAAAATTGCATCGGTGGTGAAAATTTTTTCTAAGTAAATAACCTCTTCATGGGCTCTGGTATCAGACCAAATAAGGCAGGGATAAGTTATTTCTTGTTTTGAATTTAAAAAAATTGGTCCGTGCATTTGACCAGTAAGAGATATTCCTTGAATTGACTTGACTATTTCTGGATGCTCATCTTTAATTTTGTAAAGAAGGTTCTGTAAATTGGATACCCAAATTGAAGGATCTTGCTCAGCATATCCAGGAAGTGAAAAGTGAGTTGGATGGTTTTGTGATAATTGTACTTTTATCTTTCCACTTTCATCATAAATAATGCATTTTAAATGAGTAGTACCGATATCTATAGTTAAAATATAAGAAGAATCCTTTCTCATAAAGCTCTCACTCTTTTTCGATAGTAGTTATAAAGGTCAGCATTCTTCTTCTTCCCATCTGGTAAATTCCCACTAATAAATATCGGAGGAGTTATTTTTTCCTGCTGAATGAGCCATACCGAAACATTCGCTAATATCAGATTGAGAATAAAAGCACCACAGACTGTAGAGGTTGGCGCAATTTTTTGCTCAAGCCCGGTTATCGACAAAACGGCATCTCCGATTTCAGCATGATTATCGATAAATATATCGGCAAAATCACTTAACGATTGACGTTTTTTATTGTTTTTTAAAAATTCGCTGTACTTTTTTGATCCTATGCCAATAAGAGGGAGCTGAGAATCCTTTACTTTCTTGGCCATCTCAACCGGAACATGATTCACGCCAGAATTGGAAAAAATAACAAAAATATCTGATTTCTCGGGTTGAACATGATTGAATATTTTCTCAGCATAGCCCTCTAAATCTTCAAGAGCTGATGATTTCATAGCTCCAGCATGAAGCATAAGCGAAGGTTCAAGAATTGGATTAACACATGCTAAACCTCCTGCTCGATAAAAAGCTTCTTCACCAAAGATATGAGAATGGCCCGTTCCAAAAATATGAACAATTCCTTGGTCAGCAATAGATTGAGCAATTTGAATAGAAGCTTGCATCATTTTTTCTTTTTCTATTTCAATGATTTTCTTAAGCTGGTTGTTTACTTTATCATAATAACTTAAATCAAAAATAAAATTCGAATCCATATTTTTCCTCCTAATATTGAATTTATCCTGTTTATTATAAAGAAGTTTATCATGATTTTTTTTAAAACCTCAAAGTTTAAACCGAAAAAACGAGGAGATTATTCTTCTTTCTTCCAAAAAATCCAGAGGAAAATAATCTTTAAACTCGTTATAAATGAATTTTTATTCATTCATATTTATAAGTCTTGACTTATGAAAGAGAATTTTTTATTCTTGTTATAACCAGTTCTTACAGGATGTTATAATATAAACTATTTTACCGAAAGGTGTGGAAATATTAGATGCTTCTTGAAAAAACATCTCCAGTTCCACTACACATACAACTGAGGAAAATAATTCTTTCAATGATTGAAAGTGGAAAGTTAAAACCCGGTGATAAGTTATTTTCTGAAGCCGAGTTTTGTAAAAAGTTTAACATCAGTCGTATGACAGTGAGAAGAGTTATTAGTGATCTGGTGAATGAAGGGTTCATTCAAAGAGTTGCAGGCAAAGGAAGTTTTGTATGTGAACCCAAAATCATTGAGAAATTAACTTATGTTTCGACCTTTACCGATGATATGCTTTGCCGCGGACTCATACCCGACCGAAAACTTTTAGAGCGACGAATTGAAGATCCCTATCCAAAAATTGTTGAGATGCTGAACCTTGATTCAGAAGATAAAATTATTTTTATTAAAATGCTTCTCTACGCAAACCACGAACCAATCTGTTTACAAAATGTATATTTGCCCTATCGGATATTTTTTAAATTTATGGAAACCGGCGAAGAAGAAATTGAAAAAAGAGATTTGTGTGAAATCTTGAATACCTTTATCGATCGACCAGTTTTATGGGCAAAGCAAAGCGTTGAGGCAGTTTTACTAAAAACCAAAGAAGCCAAGCTTCTTGAGGTATCAACCAACATTCCTGGCTTGCTTTGTGAGAGGGTTACTTTTGATGAGTTGGATACTCCCATTGAATATGTTACTTTTCTTTATCGAGCTGACCGCTATAAATTTGTGATTGATAAGAGAAATGTTATTCATCAAAATAAAAAATGGTTAATAGAAAAATAATATTTCTTTCTTCACTTTAATTAATTCAAATTATTCCTAAATAACAACTGAATTTTCTCTTTATTCATCGCCAAAATAATAGTTTCTGACCTCTCATGGACTTCAAATATAAGAAATATTCATACCTCCCTTTTCTACCTTGAAAATAATGGAGCCTTTTCTTAAGGTAATTCTTTTAGAGCAACTAACTGGGATCTCATTCTTTGTTTTCACCCTCATCCTGACCTTCTCCCATTAAGAAAGACCGAGGGGGAGAGGGGGGCGATGGGGTGAGGGGGAGAAGAAAAAGCTATAAAGCTCTTAAGGAAGTAATATTTTTTACGTCATTGCGAGACCTCGTTTTTTGAGGTCGTGGCAATCTCATGATTCATCTTTTATTATGTGTTGAATTGGAGTATTAAAAAAGATGAGATTCTCACGTCGTCCGGGAGAAGACAGCAGACTCATTAGAGTGACATATTGGGTGGAAGAGATTGCCACGTCGCACAAGACGCTCCTCGCAATGACGGAATAGGAATAAAATCAAATCCCCCTCACCCCCTTTTTGAAAGGGAGTGATTGATTTCTGAAGAGCGTTTTCGTCCTCATCTGGTGCTGCCATGCAGCATGACCGTCTATCCTGTAAAGGAAAGATTTAGTAGTAGGTATAAATAAGTGGTTAATTTTTAAAAATTTTCATCATTTTATCTTGACAGCTTATTATATCTCAATGTAACCTGTATATACAGGATATGATTAATCAAAATTAAAAAAGATGAAGGAGGTGAATTTTTTCTTTTTTTTTCATAATTAAAAAGGAGGTTATGCCCGTGGTAAAAGGGAAAAGCTATCTTGATATTACAATTGAGTTTCTTCAAAAAATTGAAAAAGAACAAGCAAAAAACTTTGAAAAAGCCGGGCAAGTTATTGGAGATGTTCTTATAAAAGATGGTTTGCTCCATGTGATTGGTACCGGAGGACATACTGATATTCCCGCTTATGACATGTTTTATCGAGCAGGTGGTTTGGTACCAGTAAACTACATTATCCCAATAGGAGCATTATATGGTGCTAGTGGCGCTACCCACGGAATGCGTATCGAAAGATGCCCGGATTATATGAACCGAGTTGTTGATTATTATGGAGTTAAATCTGGTGATGTTGCTATTATATTTAATAATATCGGTGTGAATGCTGCTACTATCGATGCTATTTTAGAATGCAAAAAGAAAAATGCTTATACTATTGGTGTCGGTGGAAGTGAGTGGCAGGAAAAAATACCCAAAGATCATTTTACCCGTCACCCCAGTCGTCAGAATATGATGGATTTAGTCGATCTCTTCATTGATGATTATAACCCAGTTGGCGATTCTGTTATGGAAATTGATAATTTCGATCGGCCTTTCGCTCCTATTTCAGCTATGACTGATGGGTATATCGTGCGCCGCATTGAAATTGAAACCATTAAATATATGGTAAATAAAGGTGTAACCCCCAAGGTGTGGATGAGTGCCAACCGTGTTGGTGGTGACGAAGCCAATGCAAAATACGTTGAAGAATACTTCTATAGGATCAAAAACCTTTAAGTTATTTTTGTAAGGATAAGTTATTTTGAGTGAATATTTTTAAATAGGAGGGTCATACAATGAAAAAAGGGATATTAATCCTAATGGTGTTTGTTTTAACCGTGGTATTAGGGAGCATAACTTTTGCTCAAAATCAACCATTGGAGATAACCTTTTGGCATCACGAAGCACCCGCACATCGAGTTGCAGCATTTCAAAAAGTAATTGATCTTTTCATGAAAGAATATCCCAACATTAATTTAAAACAAGAAGTTGTTATGTGGGGTGATGCTTGGGTAAAAAGCTTAGCTGCTGTTGAAGCTAAAACTCTTCCCGATTTCCAATTTTCTATACCAGATCTGACTTTAACAATGTTTAAAGCAGATTCCTTAGCACCAGTAACTGATTTAGTAAAAGAAATTGATGAGAAATATCAAATATTTCCCAATCAAAAGAATATGTATTTTCATAATGATGAATATTGGGGACTCCCAATAATGACTATGGTTATGCTTTTAACCTACCGACCAAGTTTCCTGGAAGAATATGTCGGAACCACTGAACCACCAAAAACTTGGGATGAAGTACTCGATTATGCAAAAAAAATCACTGAAAATTCTGAGGAGGAAGTATACGGTATTGGAATTGGTGGCGCCAAAAACTTGATGACCGATGAACAAGCTTACATATTCATGGCAAGTACCGGTGCACGATTCTTTGATGAAAAGGGGAATATTACCTTTAATAGCCCTGAAACCATTGAGGCTTTGAAATTGTATAATGAATTGATCAAATTTGCTCCTCCAGGTGCCGAAGCCTGGTCTTGGGGAGAAATCGAATTAAACATTGCCGCTGGGACCTTGGCTATGTCTCCCTACTTTCCATCGGTTCAAAAAAGATTTCACGAAGAATTTGACAGCGATGATTATGATGCCGCTCATATTCCTTTTTATAAAGATCGGACTAAAAGGGGAACAATTACTTATCCGAACGAAATTCATCTCTATAAAGATACCTTGGAAAAACCAGGTCATAAAGAGGCAGTTTATGATTTCGTACGTTTCATGATGAGACCCGACATAAATGCCATTCTCACTTCCGGTCAAGAACCTGGTGGTTTCTTCCCAACAACAGTTTCAGCTTCTCAAGCCAAAGAATACTGGGATGATCCAATTGTTAAACGATTTGAAAATATCCATAAGGTTGCGATGGAAGCTTTGAATGATTATGCATCACTCTATGGATTTGAATACGGAAAATGGGTGAATACCGGTATCGGGGATATTACAGGTGCTGATGTTTTAGCTGATACTGTGAATAAAGTTGTAAGCGGCCAAATGAGTCCCGAAGAAGCAGCAGCTTACGGTGCAGAACTCATGGCCAAGTATTCTTCACCAGTAGGACAATAAAATCATTCAACAAGTTGGGGCTCTGATTTTTTAGCTCCAACTTGTTGTTATTCTGTTGATATAGGTGGTTTCAATGTTTAAAATTCGCAAAAACGAAATTCAGCAATATCTATTCTTACTTCCTGTTTTCATTATAGTTTTAGTTATTTTTGCCTATCCCTATATTCGAAATTTAATTTACTCTTTTTATGATATTTCTTTTGGAGGCGCTGAATCAAATTATATCGGTTTAAAAAATTATAGCTATCTTGTAGGAAGCAAATTTTTCTGGGATGCATTAGGAAAAAGCCTTTACTGGACTCTTGGCAATCTGGTTATTCAGTTAATAGTTCCACTTTTCTTGGCGATTCTGCTGAATACAAAAATAAAAGGCATTCATTTGGCTCGATCGTTGGTTATGCTCCCATGGATTGCACCTACCGTAGCTGTTGCAGTTTGCATGAGATGGATGTTGCTTCCACGAATCGGAATTATCAATGCTTTTTTGACTTCAATTGGATTGATGGAAAAACAAATTCATTTTTTAGGTAACAATACCACAGCCATGCCTGTTCTCATCCTTCTTAACTCTTGGAAATTTCTTCCTTTTGGAACATTGATGATTTTAGCTGCTCTCCAAGCTATTCCTTTAAGTGTTTTTGAAGCAGCCGAAGTAGATGGTGCTACTGGTTTTCAAAAATTTCGATTTATTACTTTTCCACTACTTGGTTCAATGATTTGGTTTGTTGGATTTCTAGCATTCGCTTGGAATTTTAATACGTTTGATTTTATTTGGTTAACAACTCAGGGAGGTCCTGGAACAACAACTCAAACTTTACCGGTTTTAATTTACCGAACTGCTTTTAGAACCTTCCGTTTGGGAGAAGCATCGGCAATTACAGTGTTTATTGGTATCTTTCTAATTATTCTTGGTCTTTTCTATTTTAGTTATCTTACTCCGAAGGAAAAACAATAAATTGTTGAATTTAAATTATTATTCATTCTCATGGTGAGGTGAAACTGTTTGGCAGAAATCAACCGGATAAAAAATATTATTACCATTTGCGTTATTATCCTCGTCATTGGACTCATTATCTGGCCTTTTATATATATATTCATTTCTTCATTTAAGCCTTTAAAAGAAATCATGGCCAGGGCTTCTTTTTTACCGGTTGACCCAACTTTAAAAAATTACCAAACTCTTTTATTTGCTCGAACGCCGGTTCGAGATTTTCCCCGGTTTTTGTTAAATAGTCTTTATGTATCTGTTTTTACTGCTCTTTTCACTCTTATCATCTCATCGATCAGTGGTTATGGAATTGCCCGAAATCGAAAGCTCCGTGTTGGTTTGGTTTCAAAATTTCTTTTATTTATTTATGTTTTCCCAACCGTTGTTCTTTTGGTTCCAATTTACAAACTTTTTACCTCTATGGGTCTTTATGACAACTTATTTGGCCTCATTATCATTTATACGGCATTGGTATCCCCTTTTTGTACCTGGCTGTTAGTATCCTTCTTTGAAAATATTCCTAGGGAATTAGAAGAATCTGCCGGAATTGACGGAGCTGGTACCTTTACTACGTTCACTCGGATTGTAATTCCCTTAGCTTCACCAGGTTTGGTGACTGCGGGAGCTTACTCATTTATCACCGCTTGGGGTGAATATATGTTTGCTCTCATTCTCATGAGCTCGAATTTAAAAAAGACTGGGCCATTAGGGTTAGCGACCTTTACGGCTGAGCAATATATTGAATGGGGACCACTTCTTTCAGGATCGATTCTGATTATGATACCGGTTTTCATTCTTTTCATGCCAGTTTCTGGTTATTTTATTAAGGGATTCACTGCGGGTGCAGTGAAAGAATAATAAAAAAGGGAGGGAATCCCATTGAAAATTAAAAAACATTTTGTTAGTGCTTTACTCGTAATAACTGTGGTTATCAGCTTTTTTTCGGTGGCATATTCCTTGGTATCAATCAATATAACTGAAGATCAATATGTTCTCCCGGTAGCTGAATTAGCCAGCACTAAAACTAACCCTGAAATCATTCATATGAGTAACGATCTCATTTCGATCGACATAATACCTAACCGGGGTCGTATTCTTTCGAATTTTCGTCTGGTTGACAAACAACAATCCTTTCTCTACCAGAAGTTCATTCCTGATCCAATGGTTCTTCCTGGTGGTCTTCATACTGTCGAATTTGGTGGCTATTATTTTTCTCTCCCCTGGAATACCCGAGATCGTCAACCGTTTGATTTGCAATTTGAAATAACAAGCTCTACAGAAGATTTAGGAGAAATCTTCCTTTCTGGAACAGACATGTTCCAGAAAACACTTACTGAAATTTGGGTAAGAATGAAAAAAGCCAGCCCAGTTGTTGAAATTGAAGCTAAAATTACGAATACTTCAAAGAAAAGTCCAAAAGATTTAGCGTTCCGAGATTTTACGGTTTTTTACATTCATGATAATGAAGATGGGAATGAACAAATCATTTTACCAGTAAATAAAATAAAACTTATAGAAAGCAGAAATGATTGGGCTGGGTTGAGAGAAAGCGTATTCAACTGGCCAGAAGCTTTCTCTCAATGGAATACGATGATTGATTATTTAGTATTTCAGTCAGCCTCTCAACTTGATGCAAACTTAGGTGGAATATATTATCCTGAAACAAAAAGCCTGTTTGTTAAGTCTTGGAAACCAGAAGATTTTTTTAAAGGAGCTGAAGTTTGGACCTGGGGTAAAAATTATTCCAATGAACCTGGGGCTGCTCCTTATATAGTGTATTCAAATACCGCTCAATTTAACCTTCAGCCCCAGGAATCAAAATCCTTTACTATTCATTTTGCAGTCATAGCTGATATTGCCGAGCAGGATGTCACCCCAGAAGCCCTTTACAATAAAATGAATCAATTTTTATCACAATAGACCCTTATTTGCTTCTTTCCTGCCGGCATACACCCCTCTCTTCCTTAAAATGAGAGGGGTTTTTTGTTTTTTTGATGATGATCAAAGGGAAGCATGGAAGATTAAATGAATTTTCTTTTTTGTCCAGGGCTTTTCGAGGAAATAAAGACTTCACTTTTTATTTTCGATTTTAAAATTCGTGTAGTATTTTGATATAATTTTATTTTAACTATCCTCGATGGGTATCTATATAAAATCTTGAATTAAGTTCAAATGAATATATAATCGGAGGATTTTATTTAGTGAAATATCGACAACTTGGTTCGACAAAAGAAAAAGTCTCGGCACTTGGCTTTGGATGTATGCGATTTCCAACCATTGACCATAAACCATCATCAGAAGGGGTTGATGAAAAAGAAACCATTCGCATGCTTCGCTATGCAATTGATAATGGTGTAAATTATATCGATTCTGCTTATACCTACCACAAT
>JAAYUT010000528.1 GCA_012517485.1 Candidatus Atribacter fermentans | reverse complement strand
TTGGCATCGATGTTGGATGCCATTCACACCAAGTTGCCATTGCAGAATCGAATGGCACACTTCTCAAGGAATTTGGTATTTCTCATACGGCCAGTGTGAAGTATGGGGTCAGGTCTTGATTCTTGAATTTCTAAAGCAACAGAATTGATGAGTTGGGAAACTAGGAAAAGATAAGATTCTTACGCCCTCATAATGCGAGGGCTCAGGATGAGGCTTTCGATAACAGATGAAATTGCCAGGTCGCATAATCCACCCTAAAAAATTGGTAGCAAAGGAGGAAACAAATAGCAATAAACTCCTGATAAGGGGATATGTAATGCTTTATGAGTTATTGAAATAGAAAGTATTTGTTGAGTTACTTAATTTCTTTTCCAGTCGTGATTATTTCTTTCGCCAAAGGATTGGATAAATTGAATTCTTCAGTTTTGAATGGATGAGGTTCAATGCGATAATCAATTTTCCGCCTCAATTTCATGAGTAACATCGTATCTTCGATTGGATCACCACTAAAATTATCTGCGACAACGGCAACATCGATATCACTCTCTGTTGAATGAGTCCCCTTATAGAATAACTGAGTGCCAGGCACCATTAAGTTATTTCCCCTAAGAAGGTGAATTTGATATAGAATTTTACATGAGGCATCGAATCCATTTCAGCATAATTTTTAAGTGAGGCATTACTTTCATCACTGAATATAGGTATCGACTCTTTTTTACTTTTCCAGAAAAATGCCTATGAAGATTGCAATAGAATTGGTATTATAAGTTATCGCAAAAAACGATGCTAATGGGTTGATATCTTGGCACCACATAATTACTGATAGCATATCTTTTCTAGGTTTGGGATCTGAATCAAGATAGATTGGCGACTAAGAACAAAAATGAAGAATCAGGGAGGAATAAAGTGGTAAAAGATCTGAGTCAAACAAAATGGCATGGAATTCCACGACAGGAGGTTCCTTGGTATCCTATTGTGAACACCGATGCGTGTATCGGTTGTGAGTTGTGTTATGTAACGTGTGGACGAGAGGTATATGAAATAGTATTAGTTGATGAACGTTATCGTAAATCACATGTGGAGCGACCTTACAATTGTATGGTAGGATGTTCTACCTGTGCGACGGTTTGTCCTACTGAAGCTATCAGCTTTCCTTCAAGAGATATTATATGGAAGTTAGAGCGCGAACATAAGATATTCAAAATAATTCATACTGAAGCAGAGGAAAAGCGGGAAAAAGCGGAAGCGATGACTGCTCGCCAAAAAGCAGAGGAGCAAATCAGCAATACTTCAACACGCGTTAAAGTCCGTATTGCCGGAGTATTTGGGGAGAAGCAATTTCTGGTTCATCTTCAGAATTTGATGAAAGATCGTCCTTTTGACATCGTCAATCTTCATCTTCATGTACCCACCGTTAAAGGACTTCTGGAGAATACACCCGCCTATATGGATTTTGAAGTGACATCGACAACTCAAGAAGATGTGAGTAGCTTTATCAACGAGTTAAGAACCTTTGTAACAAAAAACAATCTTGTATGGGTTGAACAAGGATAGGATTGACGAACTCTGGTGCGAAGTTCGACCGAATTATTAAGAAAATTTTGGAAAAAGTCTGTCAATTTAAAATGAATCATGAACTTATCAATTTTTTGAATCAGAATTGATTCGCGAGCGTGGAAAGTATTCCAGGTAATTTTTTTGAATAAAGGGAATGAGTGGTGAACTTATTCCCTACAAGGGGAGCCCAGACCGCTCGGCTATAGTAATGTAATAATCCTTTAGGGTCTATCCTATAAATACCATTTTAGCCAATTCCCGTATATTGACTTCTCCCTTTGGATAAAGGGAGATTGAGAGGGATTCGATTTTTTATCTCATTCTTTCAAATCCCCCTCACCCCCTTTACTAAAGGGGGAACGATTCCTGAGTCAGTATTTTCATCCTCAATTGGTGCTGCAAAAGCAGCATGAGGGTCTATCCTATCTTGAATATTAGAGGAGGTCAGGTCTTGATTCTTGAATTTATTATGTTTTTCATTTTTGAAGATGATAATGGAAAATGAATATATTGCTTAAATCAGTCTTTAAATTGTCGTAAAAATGAAATTTATAAATTTTTGATGGTCTATTTCATTTCTTCAGAAAGATCAATCTTGCAGGATTCCTGTCTTTCAATTGGGAAACAATGCAATCTATTCTCCTCTCTCTTACTTCGCTTTGATTTCACTTTATCATTTACCTTTCTTTTCTTTATTATTTCTACTCTACGTTTTATGATATTATTGGTTTGGTTAATTTAATTTAGGAGTGTGAAAAGCTTTGAAATACAAATATCGAATTCTCATTGAAAAAGATGAAAACGGTATATATATTGCTTCCTGCCCTGCTCTACAAGGATGTTATTCTCAAGGTGATACTGTCGATGAAGCGTTACAGAATATCAAAGACGCTATCCAACTCCACATCGAAGCTCGCCGAGCCCTTGGCGAATCAGTACCGATTGAAATACTCATAGAAGAGGTTGAGGTTGTTGTCTAAAATTAAACCTGCCAAGCCTTTAGATGTTATACGTTCTCTTGAAAAGCTTGGTTTTCAAAAAATTCGTCAGAGTGGAAGCCATGCCATTTTTCATCATTCCGACGGGAGATGGACAACGGTTCCTATTCACAAAGGGAAAGATGTTGCGGTAGGAACTCTTCAAAAATTTTAAAAGATGCAAATCTGACTTACGATGAATTTAAAAAAATGAGCTGATAACATCCTGTGGGAGTTTCTCATACAATTTAAAGAGGATAATGTGACATCCCTGCTTCATATATGCTCTACCCTTTGAAACGGGGATGTGGCTAGCGGGGTTCGTTATCCAGGAAACTGGGTTCACTCGGGCTCTTGAAATGGCACCCTGGTTTTTATTATCCCAACCAATGATATAGAGACGAGGTACATATCATAGATAATAATCAAACTATTCTTCCTCATACCTCATAAAGAAAGGGAATCATTTACAGCTCAATTCTCACAGATTTGGTACCAAACGAACCAAGAACATGCGAAATGGTATGCTATTTTGATAATCAAGGAGAACCGAGATCGCTATCCTCAAGCCGCGCTTATAACTTAATAAATGAGTGCCAGGTACCGTTAAGTTTCCAATCATGAATTGAACTTTTTTCAAAATATCTTTTTTCTTTAAGGAACTATAATAATCTCCACTCGTCTATTTTTTTCTCTTCCCTCTTCAGTCTCATTGGGTGCAATGGGTTGAGATTCTCCATATCCATGGATTTCTATTTGAAAATTGATCAGATTCTCAATGGTTAGAAAATAATCTCGAACTGCTTTTGCCCGATTAACGGATAATTCCTGATTATACTCCTTTGACCCCACGCTATCAGTATGGCCATCAATAACCACTCTTGAGCCAGGATATCCCTGTACTTTTATGGCCACTTAATGGAGTTCTTTTTGGGCTTCGGGTTTTAAAGTGTATTGATCGAAATCAAATAAGACGGAAGCTTTCAATGTGATTCGAACCGCCGAACCGATTGCCCCAACGGCATCGATATCGGCACCCGGATATCCTCCCTGACAAGCTGATTGCAAATCAGTCAAACGGACGTAATGAAACACGCCACCAGGTTTTATATAGTTTTTGATGTCAATATGAGCTGTTCCCCCAGCAATTTTCCCGATTTTAATCCAATTTATCCCGTCTTGTGAAATCGAAAGGTCGGTTGATTCAACATCCGGTCCGATTTCGAAGACATATAAATCCGGTCCATCCACGTCTACTAAAGCATTGTTCACAAACTTGACGGTTAAAGTTCCACCGCATCCTAAGGTGATGTAACCAGGAGGATCCTGGTAATCGTTGATATAATCGGGTGGACCAAGGGCCTGATCAGGTTGGCTGTATTTTTCTGCAGAAGGAGGTATTCCTTTGATATAAGTTATGGTGCCTGTCACCAAGGTTATTAAGTTATCACCAAGGTTATTTGAATATGGCAAAAATAGATAATAATAAAGAAGATATTTTCAAGTATTTAGACCCACCACAATTTCTGGGGTCAGGTCTTGATTCTTGAATTTTAGACATCTTACTCCTCTCTTTTGATAATTTTGATCCTTTATTAGTAATTAAGTTATGGTACCTGTTACCAAGGTTAATATAACGAATTTAAAACGGAGAACGTAGTAATGTATTTACTTTACGCTGATGAATCAGGAGATAAGGGATTAATTGGCAATCAATCACCTACTAAATATTTTATTTTAAGTAGCTTTATCCTTGAAGACAAAAACTGGCATAATATTCTTAGTAGTTTTATAAATTTCCGGAGAGAAATCAAAAGAATATATGGATATCCAATTAAAAAAGAAATCCATGCTTCAGAGCTTATTAGGCACAAAGGATCAGCTTATGAACACTTAAAGACCCCTCAACAAGGCATCGAAATTTATCTTAACCATTTGAAATTTTTAGGTTCTCTCAATGTTTTAAATGTAAAAACGATAAGTGTATTGATCCTCAAGGAATTTTGCAAAGAAAATATCAATTTTTTTGATACAGCTTGGACCTTCCTTATGCAAAGATTTCATAACTATTTAAAATTCTCCGGCGAATCCAAAGGAATAATCTTTTCTGATGTAACCGATGGTAAGACTTTAAGTAAATTGCAAAGAAAATTAAGGAGATATAATCCTGTACCCGATAAATTCAAGAATAAGCCATATAACGATCCTATGATGACAATAATTGAAGATCCTGTATTAAAAAATTCAGTAGATAGTTACTTTATTCAAGCTGCTGATTCAATAGCTTATTCAATTTCACAACTTGTCTTTCCAAATAAAATTATTCGAAGAAATAAATTAAAAGAGGCATACTTCTATTTAGAGAATCTATTTATGAAAGAGGCGTGTAATAATAATCTTGGTATAGTAATCTATCCACCAAACAAGGATAAAGAATTAATTACGTTGAAAAAAGAAAAGCCCTTCTTAAAAGAAGGGCATACTTTGGCAGGTCCTACATCCCCATTCGGGGGTTCAGACCCACAATAAAAATATATCATAAAATTTTAATTATGTAAAGTAAACCAAAATCTTTAGCAGCTGCGGGAAGCCAGTAATCGTGGGGGTCAGGTCTTGATTCTTGAATTGTGGGGAATTGGAGCCCTAGGGAAAAATAAAAGATGAGGTTCTCGCATCAACTGACAAAGAACATCAGACTCCTCAAAATAACGGCAGGAGTTGATGAGAGCCTCACGTCGTACGACACAAAAAAGTGAAATCCATTTCTCTCATAGTTTAAAGGTTTAATATGTTCTTTATAATGAATAAAAGAGACAGTGTTATAATGAATTCATATCAGGATATTGGACTTTTTCCAAATGGGGTTTATTGATGAATGAAAGAAGAAAAAAATCATTAAAAGTCTCGACTGAGCTCAATCATCGAAAGAAGCTTTTGAATCAGGAGTTAAAACGTTACATTCGCTTGTTGACCAAACATGGTTCTCCCAAGAAATTGATTCTTTTCGGAACTCTCGCTCAAGGAGAACTCCATGAATGGTCGGATATTGACCTTGTGGTTGTCGAAGAAAGCGATTTACCTTTTTATCAGAGGCTCCGTAAGATTCGAGAATTAATC
>JAAYUT010000527.1 GCA_012517485.1 Candidatus Atribacter fermentans | reverse complement strand
TGGTATTATCACATAATAATGAGGGCAGACACGCAGGTCTGCCCCTACGAATATAAATAATATTGGAATATTAGGAGACAGTAAAAATTGATATATAGAAACCGTGGGGGCGAACCTATGTGTTCGCCCATGGCTTTTTAAAAAAAATAAACCACCAAACCTATGGGTATTGTAATTCTATTCTTTATGGCTGTAAACCAGACGATGAAAAAAGCAAAATGATTAGGGATTTTCAACAAGGAATTAATTTTAAATCAATAATGAAGATTTAATGAAGAATGTATAAAGGTTTCCAAATTGATAAATTGCTTTCTTTCTTGAAAATATCGGAATGATTTTTTATGGGTAACCTATATAGAGCAACTAAACAGGATCTCATTCTGGGCTTTCACCCTCATCCTCACCTTCTCCCATTAAAAAGACCGAGGGGGAGAAGGGGTGAAGTGGCGAAAAAAGAATGACTAAATGAGATTGCCACGTCACTACGTTCCTCGCAATGACGTAGATTAGAGTGGTTTGGTAAAACAAACCACATTAAAAGATTTAAAAATGAAGGGACAACAATTTATTGCGTTCGTTTAATGGAGCGACATGCCATGGCATGTCGAATCTTGGTTTATATCCAAATTGATTCCTTTCCTTAAAGGGGTGGCGCTTTGCGTCGGGGAGAGTACCTTTAATCCCTGTCATCCTGAAGCTTCGTCTTTCGAAGCCGTGAGGATCTCATTTTTAAAGATTACGGAACTGGAAAAAATGAGATTCTCACGTCACCCGATAAGAGATATCGGGTTCCTCAGAATGACAGATTGGTTGGATGAGATTGCCAAGTCGTAGCGCTCCTCAGAATTTTTTATAGTTTTTTCCAATATAAAAAACATATCCATAATACTGTTTGTATTTTGAATACAACTCGGCTTCATAATTCATATATTCAACAAAAGCCTCTGCTGCTTTATTTCCAGCATTTTTTTCCAAAAATGCTTTTTGTATTGCTTTCTGAGGAATAAAATAGGTATCCGTCCAGCATTTTTCAGGTAAAGTAAATGCGGCAACAAGACTATAACCAGCTTTTTGCATTATTGAAATATTATGCCCTATTGTACTCATTTCAGGAACAGCATTAACCCAAAACTTTTCAATTTCAGTGGGTCGTTCATCCGTAAACCATGACTCATATGTTACGGCAATATAGCCATCTTTTTTTAGAAAGCCTTTCCAATAATTCAAGCCTTTTTCAAAACCGATATTGGCAATAGCCCCCTCAGACCATATAACATCAAATTCTTCATTTTGAAAAGGTAAATTATCCATTGAACCGACAATGCCTTTTACTCTATTCTGCAAACCGAGCTTTTTAGCGTTAGTATTAAATTTTTCAATAAAATCGGGGGAAATATCAAGTCCAATAATGGTTCCTTTGGTGTTTTGTGCAAGAGTCATGGTTTGACCGCCTGTTCCACAAGCAAAATCTGCAATTTTTAATTCATTGGAAAAATTGTCAATAAAACTTAAAGCTCTAATGGTCGATTCAGAGCTCCCAGGCCCTTGCCGTTCCAATCTTCCAAAATAATCACAAATTAAGTTTAAATCAAAATCGTGAATTAATGTTTTTTCGTTTTCCATATGTCAACTTACTTTCGGATAGGGTAAATTGTCTATATTCCGCCCAAAGTGCCCAAAAAAATTATGTAAAATCGCTACCATTCAATATGGTCGTAATTATACTAAACGAAGTACGAACCTATTTTGAGCAACAATTTCTGCCCTGAAGGGCAGTAACCCGCCCCAGCGGCTCAACACCTGACGGCGGGCAAAGCCTGCAAAAATTGAAACTTCTTTTAATGGGCGCACGCAAAAATCTTTTTCAATTTAGGAAACAATTTTTGCGGGCTTTGCTTCTCTGCTGACGCAGAGACGAGCCGCTTCCTAACCCTTCCGTGCCTTCGGCGCGGAAAGCAGGCGGGCAAAAATTCCTTCCCCCAGACCCCTTTCCTTTTTACCCGCCTGCTTGAAACCCCCAGCGATTTTTTCGGACGGCTGCGGGACTTCAAATTGGGCGCTGGGTGGGTTAAGGTTTAAATTTCTAATCAAATATATCAGATTTCTTCGGCTTTTTAAATAGTTCTATCGCTTCCTGCTGTTGCTCGTTAAAATTTTTTAATTCTGCGTCAGTAATACTATTTACAATTTTCTCAATTTCTTCAACTGGATAAACGGCTTCGATTGATTTTTTATTTAATTCCCGCTTCTTCGTTGAGACATAATCACTCATGCCTTGAGAAAAAATATCAGAAACAAAAGCAGACAAAAAAGTGGCTGTGTCTGATTTGCTTTTCAACAATTTCGCAATAAAATCTTTAACGACTTCCTCGCCTGCGTTTTCTTTCCAACGAAACAATAAAAAAGCCAAATGTTTATTTCCCTTCAAATTGTCTTTATCAATCCCATTAAATTTTTCTATAGTGGCCGACTTTAATCCCTCTATTTCCGTTTGTTCAAGTAAAGTTTCCTCGTTCGGCTTTTTATATTTTTCTTCAAATTCGTGGACAACTAAGCCGGCAAATTTAACCGCAGGAAATAAAACATTGCTATCTTTAACTAATTCCGCGATAAATGCACCTCTTTTGCCTTTTTCTATTTTTTGTTTAATTGAATGATAACTCAATCTTGAAACAAGCGTGTCTATGTCCTCTAAATCCCACATACCAAAACGCTTGTCTTCCACTTCTTCTTCAAGTTGCCAAAGACTTAAAATAAAAGTTTTTATTTTATCTTTATCTATGTCGTCAAGGTAATCAATCAAGCGACTTAAAATTTTACGGAGTCGCTTTTCTTCATTAAATTTTTTTAGATTTTTCAAAAAATTATCTTGTTTGTTTAGTGTTTTTATGACCGCTTTTAACTCTACCTCGGAAACCGCCCCTGTTGGGATGCCCAAGCGGAAATAAAAATCAAGTTTTTCTTCTGAACAAACACGTAATTCCTTCCTCCACGTTTGCTGCCAGTCATGAGAATAAGATGTTCTAAAATCAAGCTGGGGGAAAAGTTGTTTGCAAATTTCGTTTATTGTTTGTTTTAAATCTGCCGGAACAAGCTCTAGCAATTCCTTATATTTTGTTTCCCTTGCACTTTTATCATCTTTCGAGCTTAAGCCAACATATAAACTATCCGTTGCGGTGAAAAGATGTTTGTTTGCACTCATCACACTATAGAATTGAGGGGCAAAAACGCGGATCGCCTCAATGCCTATAAAATCTACTGGCGTAATATCGTCTTTGCTCACTATGGACCAATCTAATCTCAAAGAACTGATAAATCGCTTTATATCTCTTATGGTGATAAACAGGTTTTTCAAACCAGCATGAAATAAATTGCCCCATCTTTTATCGTCAACATTTACTTCGCCATAAACTGTTCTAATCGTTTCGTCTAAATCTTCAAATAATATTTGCCATAAATCTTGTAAATCCGGCTCTGGAAGCACAAAAGATACCTGGACAATCTTTTTTAAATATTCTCCACCTTCAAAGCCGTCTTTTTCTATCGTCAATCTCTTTTCAATTCTGTTTCTGTCATATGCTAAAAGAAAAACGGTATTGGGAAAGTTAGCTGTCAATTTCACAAGTTTAAAAATCAATTTTGTTTCTTCAGCGTCTAATCTGTCAATATCGTCAATGACGATGACGACTTTTTTCTTTAAACCGCCTAAACTTTTATTCAGGCCATCGCGAATATCACTTAAAGATTCATTCAGTAATTTTTGTAAAGGGTTGAAAGAAATACCAAATAAATTTATGCCTTGAAATCCATAATCAGATAGTTTATTTGCATATCCCGTAAGTTTATTTTTTAAATCCTTCCTACCTGTGATTGGCTCAATGTTCGAAAAAGAGCTAAAGAAATCTTTCAGTAGCGAGATTTGGTCCGAAAAATTCCAAGGATTAAAGACAAAATAATAAACCTTGTTACCCAATGTTTCCAAAACCATATTGATAAAAGATGTTTTCCCTGCACCTCACGCGCCTTCTATTCCTACAACAAAACTTTCGGAACCTTTAAACGCTAGAATCAAATCAGCCACTTTTTGAGCAAGTGGCGCACGTCTCAACTTGTCATTTTCTTTTGATTGAATTGGATAATCGGGTAAAATCATCAGTTATATTTTTGAAAAGATAAAAGCTTATATTGCTTATTTTCCAATGTTTTTTTTATGTCTCCTTCCCTGTTTTTCCAAATCTCTTTGAAATCTTTATCTCTCATTGTCCTAATTTCGCCGAGATATATAGAAACATAACAACCGTTGATTTTTGTTTCTTGAGCTTGTTTGAGATTTTTTTCAGAGATTTTTATATATAGGGGGTCAATATCTATACCAATGTATTTTCGGCCAAGACGCTTTGCCGCAACCGCCGTTGTTCCAGTACCAACAAATGGATCAAATACAATATCCCCTTCGTCCGTAGTCATTAAAATCAACCTTTCCAAAAGAGGCACTGGTAGTTGACAAGGATGTTCATCCCTCCGCTTTTTGTGGCGTATTCTATGAATATCAGACCAAACATCAGAAAGAAGCGGACCAAAGCCGTGTGCTTGATCTTTTTTGCCTCCATAATCCTTTAGAAATTCTTTACACAGCCGACAACGAGGATGAGGGTATCTTATATCATAAAATTTAAAATCTTTGTAAGATTTAGACTTTGTGTAATACAAAATGCCGTAATGATTTGGCAATAGTGTTTTACCCATCGGTGCGCCACCCGAATCCCAAGAAATCCAGTGCCTAAAATAAGCGATCTTGTTAAGATGTTCAGCAAAATGAGATAGCCAGCGCGGTATATTGTGGACGAAAATCACGCCGCTTGGTTTTGTTATCCTTACCATTTCGCTCATCCATTTGTTACACCAATCAAGATATTCTTCTTTCTCTTTTGTATCCTCGTAATGATTGTATTTTTTCTTCAAATTAAAAGGCGGATCAGCAAAAGACATATCCACTGAGCTATCGAGGATATCTTTCATAATCTCTAGGCAATCACCCAAAATAATTTTGTTTTCGTAATTTTTAATATCTTTCGCCATAGCTACTTCTTAAATACATTAACAAGTAATCTCTTGAAACGATTGAGTTCTTCTTTATGGAAAGTAAAAACTTCGTCGTACGCTCCAATCATTCTTTTGAGGTCATTTTTTCTAACATACCAACCAATCCCATCAACAAATCCGATAAATTGTGCCTTGGGGTAATACTTTTTGATTAACCGAGCGATATTGATCTCAGTTTTTGCTTTATCACCTTGTCCAGATGAAGTGGTAACGACATAAGAAGATTCAATTATGAGCAACGGATTTTCTTGGTTTGGAATAATAAAATCCATTGTTCGTTTTTCTTCATCAAGCACTCCAACAAGCCTTTGGAGGTCGCCAGAAACAAACGGTATTTTCAGTTCTTCCAAAATCTTTTTAACAAGTACTTCAGGATTCCTTTCGCTTTTACCCGAATATGACCCTTTTTCTTTGTAGCGAATTAAAGTATCAACAAGCGACTCAATCTTGAATTCTAGTTTTGCAACACTCAATTTTTTTAGCTCAAAAAGAGGTATCGCGTCCGCCAAAGCCGGAACAGTAGAACCCTCAAAAAAGATATTGACAATTCCTTTCGCAAAATTTTCGTTTTCCTGAATTAAACCGGTAATTTTTGCATCGCTCCATTCGCTTACCCCGCGTTCGCTTATATCTTCTGTTTCTGTGGGCCATTTATCTTTGAGAGCGAGTTTGTTTAGCTCTTTATCATCAATGACTCTAACTAAAGTTATCAAACGCTTCAAGTATTCATTGGAGATTCCCGTTAATGCTAATAAGGCACGAAGACCATTCTCTTTATTTCTAATGAGATCGATAAGGAAATCGCGTTTGAGTCCTTCTGTGGCAACTTTATTTCTCAAAACTAGTAAAGTTTCCTTTATAGAAGAAATGTAGCCTTCGTACTTTTCCTCAAAATCGCGGTCGTAGAGATAAAAGGTATTTTTATCAATTACCCTCTTAAACTTTGTTTTGATTGTAGTTTTAGATATGTTAGCCATATTATTTTGCGTTTTCAAAAATCAAAATATACTCTTCTTTCATCGTATTTTGTAAACCCTTGATGGGTTTCAAAATTTCCGAAAGGAATTTGAATTTTTGACCTTTTGCCAATTCTTTTATTTTACCTTCTAGACGTACGCCTTTTGTTTGAATGTCATTAGTCCCAACTACAAAAATTGTTTTTGTTCCTTTCTTGGTAACCCTTGCGAGTTCTGCGAAAACTTTATCAAGCATATCAAAGTAAAGTTCCAATTTTTCGGCAATTCCTCTGCCTTGCAACCCTATCATACTGTTTTTTAGCTTGATTGGATCGTATCCTAAATATTTAAGTTGTGGTTCATCGTTATCTACATAGTCAATTGCAAAAGAATAGGGCGGTGAAGTTATAACGCCATCAATACTATCATCTTCGAGCGGCAAATCTAATGCACTACCTTTAATAATTTTACTGCTTCCTATTTTCAGACCCAATTTTTCCCTTGCAGTTTGAAAGTTTCTGATTGTGGAAATATACCTATTGAGCACAATAGGAAATAACACGTTAATCGACTTGGAGCTTCGGCGAGCAAATCCCATCGCATCAAGAAATGCCAGCAAGGCAATCTCATAATAGGATTTTTCCTCATCCTGTTCATCTTTTACAAAGTAGCTAGGAGCTTTTTGCTTATTCAATTTTTCAAAAATTTTGCCTTGCTCTTTAGTTATCTGCTCAAGCTTTCCCTTATCAAGATTTAAAGCAAAGGTTTTGACTCTACCCATCAAACCACAAAAAGGGCTGATATCTACTGCGACAGAATCAATGTCTAGCAAATTTGCTTCTACCGATAAAGTCGCGCTACCAGACATTGGATCAAGCACCGTATCGCCGGGCTTTACCCCAATTATATTTAGCAAAGCTCTAATCATTTGCGGATGAAATTTCCCTCTATATGGGAATAAACTATGAGTAGCATACCCAGTTGAATACTTGCCATTCAAGAAAAAAGCTTTTGTGCGCAAAGAGCTGTTTTGATGTATTTCCTCCAAATTCTGAAGATCACAGGTTTGACAATGAACAGTGGGTATACCTTCTACCGATTTGAAGTAAGCTGATCGATTGATTAAATCTTGTTTACTTAGATTTTCGTATTCCCAAAGTGCAAAGTTAATTTCAAAAATCTCATCAGTACCATCAATGAGTTGGTATGATGGCGGAAAAAGCTTTTCAGTTATAGATTTAAAGTTTTGCATAACTACTTCATTAAGTCATCAAGCGATACACCAAGCGCGTCCGCTATTTTTTTAACTGTTTCTATCGTCGGATTAGTAGTTTCTCCAGATTCGATTTTGACGATGGTATGGAAAGCGACATTAGCCAGCTTGGAAAGCCGATCTTGAGACATTCCTTTTTGTTGTCTGTATTTCCGGATATTTTCGCCAATACTTGATTTGCTCTTTGACATAGTTATAAAACGTTACTAATATAGTTGTATATACACCTTCACTTGATCATACTGTTAGTATTATATGAGATTTTTGAATTTTAATCAAGCAAACGAATTAAATGATAGTGTCAACTTATTGTAGGAGTACTTCTTAAAATCCTCTTTCTTCCTGACTTTGTTGAGTATGGTTCTTTCTTGAACCTCATCATCCAGAAAGTATTGTCTTTTTATATTCCAGGAACCCAGGACATCTCTTGGGTT
>JAAYUT010000526.1 GCA_012517485.1 Candidatus Atribacter fermentans | reverse complement strand
CTTTACAAAATTAGAGATATGGTTTCTCGTCAGAAGGATAAAAATTCCCATGGTTAAAGAGGCGAGTCCTATTTTCAAGGCATTTATTAACAATACTTTTCCATCAATCCCTCCTATTTTCTTTCGTAAAATTTCCAATAATGTTATGGCGATAAAAATCGAACTGATTGAAGTGGCCAATGCCAGGCCTTTATGAGCCATATATCTAACTAAAATTAGATTAAGACCAATATTGATTAGTAGTCCAATAGAGCTGATTTTAACCGGAGTTGAAGTATCCTGATAAGAATAAAAAAACCGACCAATGATGGAAAGAGAGGCAATAGCAACTATTCCCAGGGAATAATACACTAAGGCCTCAGAGGTAATCGTAGTCGCAACTGAGGTAAAAGCCCCTCTTTGAAAAAAGAATACTACTGTTGACCGAGCGAGCAAGATCAACCCTACAGTGAAAGGAACCATAACCAACCACAAAGACTCCAGTGATCGGGAGAGAAGTTGTTTTATATTTTTTATTTCATCCTTAGCTGCAAACTGGGCTGCCGAAGGAAAAATAGCCTGAGATAAAGCAGCTGCGAATAGGCCAATGGGGATATCTTTGACTCGAGTAGCAAAATTTAAGGCAGCGATGGTTCCCACCGGAAGCTTGGAAGCAAAAATCCGATCAACGATAAGGTTAATATAACTAATACCCGTTCCGAAAAAAATTGGCACCATCAGCCAAAAAATTTTTTTGATGATAGGGTGAAAAAAGTTCGCTTTAAGGTCTTTTAATGATAATTTTTTCCACCTAAAGAGATAAAATGTGACTAGAAAAGCTTGGGCTATGATACCAGTCAAATTTCCGATTCCCAATCCAATCACTGGATTCAAATAAAAAATAGTGATGAAAGATATCAAAAAGATATTATACATAAGAGTTGCTAAAGCTGGGAATGAAAAGTGCCGGTAGGCTTGTAAAAGACCGGTTAATAATCCAAGCAGACCATGAAATACTATTGAAGGGAGCATGATCCGGTTTAATCGAAGGGAGAGAGAGTATCTTTCAAGATCAAAGCCAGGTGCTACCAACTGAATAAAATAAGGTGAAATGAAATAGGCGGCCAGCGTGGCAATCCCCAAATAGATAACCGAAGTTATTATAACCGAAGAGGCGACTTCCCAGGCTTTTTGATCACCGTTTTTATTCTTCTCTTCAATAAAGAGGGGTATGAACACTGTAGTCAAAGCCCCTCCGATTATTCCTGCCAGGGCAGTTGGCAAAATGGTGGCTACCAAATAGCTATCGGTGATAACACTGGCACCATAATACTTGGCGATAAATATTTCTCGAATAAAACCTAATATTTTACTGGCAAAAGTAGCAATGATAATT
Source organism: Candidatus Atribacter fermentans (assembly GCA_012517485.1). GTDB lineage: Bacteria > Atribacterota > Atribacteria > Atribacterales > Atribacteraceae > Atribacter > Atribacter fermentans. The sequence goes on along the minus strand of JAAYUT010000526.1, from coordinate 3,603 downwards.
ACGAGAGTACCTTTAGCAATGGTTTCAGTTTTTATGTTCATGTAAGGTATTATATCAACTTTTTTAATGATCATAGGGATCTATTAATAAAGCAATTTATGATAATAGTTGATATGGAAAGTTTGGAGTTATATTATTAGGGTGAATTAAAATCAGAATTATTTACCTACTCATATTTTCAATTATAGTATTTTTCTTTTCAATCACGCTGGATGATTATTTACAATGTAAGATAGTAATTCTTTAATTTTTTCTTCTGAAAGGAGAAAAGACTGTTTCACCATTTTGAAGAAGACTTCAATAATCCAGCATTTCTTATGGAGAATAATGATCTCTTCTTCGGAAAATGTTAGGTCAGTTTTAAGAAGTACCAGCCATTGAGATTTTTTATTTTTTATTTCAGAAAAAGACAATCAGAGCATACAGAGGGTAACTGGTGAAATTGAGGTTCACTACTACCGAACCAATATTGAGAAAAGAGACAGGCTCTTTTTATTGTGAAATGAGGCGATGCCATGAATTCTAAGAGTTTGGACTGATAGTTTGATAGATCATCAATTTTCTTATGGAACACCGATATGGCGGATAAATGTGAGTTAGTGATTGGGATTAAAATTTACGCTAAAGCTAAGGGGAAGACCTAAAAAGATAATTAAGTTATGAAAAAGTGAGCTGCTCATTTTTATAATCTTTGGACCAAAAACTAAGCGTTTAGCTTTTTGCGAAGAAAACCGAGAATACAGCTGGAGAAATTATCAATAAATATTATAAAAATAGCTTTCTTGATACTAACTTTTCTGACTTCTATAAAGTATATATTTTATATGGAAGGTAGACTGCGTATGGGAATGATTAAAAAAATATACTGGCGACTAGATCTTATAAAAAAGGCTCTTCTTTCAAGAAGAATGACAGATTGGGTTTCAATTACTAAAGAAATATTTTCCTCCCATAAACTAGAACCCCATCATCCTCAACATGTGTTCCTTCGAAAGAGTGAAGGTCTTGGACTTTACGAGGTTGGTGAGAAAAAAATCTGGTTCCCTCTCTCCTTTGACCCCTCCATTCTGGGTTTTATTTATACAGAAATTTTTGAATGGAGAATCTACGAGAAAAATGCCTGTAGTATTCGGCCTGGAGATTGGGTAGTGGACGCGGGAGCCTGTGAGGGATTCTTTTCTCTTTATGTTTTGGAAAGGGGAGCGCAAGTCCTTGCCTTTGAGCCGGTTCCTGAGCTTGCCCGGGCTTTGAAGAAAACACTTGAGGAGTATATCGATGCTGGGAGGGCAAGAGTCTTTACTCTTGGACTGGGTAAAGAGAGAGAAGAAAAAACAATATTCCTTCACCCTACGAATTCAGGGGGTAACACCTTGAATCAGGAATTTACCGAACTCTGGGGAAAAGAAAAAGCCAAAGATCAAAAAAAAAGAATCCTTATTGTTTCCCTGGATGAAATTGTATCCTCCTTGAAGCTATCAATTGGTTTCATCAAGGCCGATGTGGAGGGTTTTGAAAGAGAGTTACTTCTTGTGGCAAGAGACACTATTTCTCGGTGTAAGCCGTGTCTCTCTATATGTACCTATCATTTACCCGATGACTGGAAGAAGATTCCTGAAATTATTCAAAGCTTTGGTGTTAACTATAAAATGCGCTTCAGCGGGTTGTTTGACCATGTCTATGGGTGGAAAAATTTATGAAAACGGGTTTTCCAGAATAAAGTGAGCGATGGCAATGATATTTATTGGAAAGAAACTTTCTTGGAGACTACGGTTTTTTCTTGAAGGGCTCAGTACTGCTCCAATTGCTTTCTTTGATTCTGGATTCTGGAAAATCCTTCTTCAATCTTCTGAGGTGACTTTCAAAAAAACCCCAGTCTATAGAATAACTCAGAATGTTTATGAAGTGCTCAAGAATTCTTTTTTCAATGATGCGGTCTTTTCCTTTCCTCTTAACTACTATGGAAAGCGATTTACACTGTATTTTTCTGACCCCAATGATGATTTTTTTGTATTCATTTTGGAATTGTTTGATTTTCTCTATCCCTATTTTGAAGAAAAGGCGAAGGAGAAACTTCTCCCCTTTATTAAAGACCTAAAAAAACACGCTTATCCAGGGATGGCTTGGGAATTCAACAAATCCCTTTTCAAAAATATGTATCTTTTACCCAAGAAAGGCTTAACCTGAGGAGCCGAGGGTGAATACGATAATTCTTACACTCACCTTTGGGAAGGTGACTGGGTTGTTGATGTGGGGGCAAACATTGGTCTTTTCACTGTCCTTGCAGGAAAAGCCGTAGGAGAAAATGGAAGAGTATTTGCCTTTGAACCCCTTGAAGAGTTTCGAAAAAAGCTTCTTGCGCACGTTGCCTTGAATGAACTCAAGAATGTCGTCGTTGTACCAAAAGCTCTAGGGGATAAAAATACGAAAGTTACTATGGATGGTATTGAGGTTAAAAAAGAAGGAGAAGGAACCATTGAATGTACCACTCTGGATACCTGGGTAAAGGAAATCAACCTTGAACGTCTTGATTTTCTCAAAATGGATGTGGAAGGACATGAGCGAAAAGTCCTAATAGGAGGAATGGAGGTGTTACGGGCCTTCCGCCCCCGTATGGGCATCTGCATCTATCACCTTTTCGATGACCCGGAAGTTCTTAAAAGTCTTATCCAAGCAATTGATCTTGATTACCAAATCTGGTTAAATTCTACAAAGAAGAAATATTTAGTGGGGAGGAAAATAAAACGGTGAATGCAAACTATAAAGTATCCATCCTTTCGCCGACGTACAATGATGAGCCGTTTTTTCCCAAAATAATCAAGAATGTTCCGTGCCAGGATTATTGTAACTAGTAACTGATTATTTCTAATGAAACTTCAACAGATGATACTCAAAAGGTCATTATGTTTTTCAAAGGTGAAAGATTATCAATTATTTAAGAAACAGGAAAAACGAAGATCAGCTCAATGTTCTTTTTAGATGCCTGGAATATAATAATAAAAAAAGTGGAAAGTTGTTTTTGGTTAGGGGAGATCAGGCGATGCCAAGGATTGCATGAGCTCGAGCTGATAGCTTTGTAGATCATATATTATACTATTGAACACTGAGAGGATAGATAAATTTGAATTAAGGAATTAAAGTTAGAATTTTATTTCAGCATTTATGAAAGATTTAGAAAAAAGGTTCTTCTCCAAAATAATTGATGGAAAAATGAAATAAAAATGGACTCCGCTTGTTTTTCTGGATACAGTATTTGTATCAGCAAAACCTAGCCAGAGCAGACAAAGCGATGCCTCAGATACAACTTAATCCATTCTTTGATTTTTGTCGAGTAAAAGTAACAAAATAATCCTATGATTAAAGAGGAAAAAGCTAGTGACCATGACTATCAAAATTTGTTTTATATCACATTCATCTGGCTTAATGGGAGCAGAAAAATCGCTTTTAGAAACAATAAAAGTCCTTAAAGAAGAAGGTATAAAATGTTTTGTTTTAGTCCCTAATCAAGGTCCTCTTGTAAAAGAATTAGAAAAACTAAAAGTTACATACAAAATTTTCTTTTATAGAGGTTGGGTACATTTTTTTGTTTCACCAATATGGAAGCGT
>JAAYUT010000525.1 GCA_012517485.1 Candidatus Atribacter fermentans | reverse complement strand
TGAGTGTTGATATTGAGAATGATCCACGAATGCTTCCTTGGAAGGACGCAGCTTTAAAAAGGGGATATCGATCAATCGCTAGTTTTCCCCTTACAATCAATGGGGAAATAACTGGAGTTATTTTATTTTATTCTTCGGAAGTGAATTATTTTGACCAAGAAGAAATTCAACTCCTTCGGGGATTATCAGATGATATTTCTTTTGCTCTTGAAGCCATGGAAAAAGAGCAACAAAGGCAGGATGCTTTAAATTTACTCCAAAAAGAGAAAGAATTTAATGAGCAATTTATTAAAGCCTCTCCAACCTTTTTTGTTGCTATTGATCCTTTTGGCAAAATACTGATGATGAACCCTTGTATGCTCACTGCTCTTGGGTATTCTTTAGAAGAGGTTAAGGGTAAAGATTACCTTACCCTTATAATACCTGAAACCGAGAGGCCTAAAGTCCAGAAAGTCTTTAATACCTTGGTTTCATCTCGAAGACCTACTCTGAATGAAAACCAAGTCCTGACTAAAGGAGGCCAAATTTTACTTGTTGAGTGGCATGGTCGTTCTATTATTGATGAGCAAGGGAATATTCTTTACTTCTTTGGAGTGGGCATTGATATTACCGAAAGAAAAAAGTCAGAAGAACGGATTAAATATTTATCTTATCATGATTCTCTGACTGGGTTATATAATCGAGCCTATTTAGAAGAAGAGATGCGACGGCTGGATGCCCCACGACAATTGCCGCTTTCAATTATCATGGGGGATATTAATGGCTTAAAATTGGTTAACGATGCTTTCGGTCATAAACAAGGCGATGAGCTTCTGAAACATATTGCTAAAATATTAAAAGAAAGTTGTCGGCAAGAAGATATTATTGCACGTTGGGGAGGCGATGAGTTTTTAATTTTGTTTCCAAAAACCACGACCAATTCAGCTTTACAAGTAATACAAAGAATCCAAAAGCTTTGTAAAGATGCTGAAAGCACAACTATTCCAATTAGCTTAGCTTTAGGTTTGGCAACAAAAGAGACACCAGATATAAACTTAGAGGTTATTATTAGTCAGGCAGAAGAAAATATGTACCGTCAGAAATTAAATGAAAACCGAAGTATACGTCACGCATTGATAACTTTTTTGGAAGAATCTCTTCAAGAGACGACACAAGAAACCAAAGAACATTCAATGCGTCTTCAAGAAATGGCTCAACAAATGGGTCAAGCTCTCCATCTTTCCTTCCAACAAATGATTGAATTAGACCTTCTTGCTCGATTACATGACTTGGGTAAAATTGCCATACCACATAATATTTTGAATAAACTAGGCCCACTTAGTCCCGAAGAATGGGAAAAGGTGAAGCAACATCCAGAAATTGGTTATCGAATAGCTCAATCATCTCCTGATTTGATTTCCATTGGAGAATCAATTTTAGTCCATCATGAAAGATGGGATGGGTTAGGATATCCTCGGGGAATAAAAGAGGAAGAAATACCCCTCGCTGCTCGAATTATAACCATTATTGATGCTTATGATGTAATGGTTAATGGTCGACCCTATAAAAATCCCATGACATCTGAGGAAGCATTCAATGAACTTCAAAAAAATGCTGGTACTCAATTTGATCCAAATTTGGTTAAATTATTTTTAGAGATTATGAAAGACAATCAAAAAGGTCTTGGATGAATTTTTTCAAAAATGAATGCTTCATAGTTTTTTCTCAAAAAGCCAAGAATTCAGTAGTATAAATTAGTGGAAAATCAGCAGGGTGAGAAAAGATGATAAATCATTTATTGGCATTGTCAAAGAGTTTTATTTTACTGTAAGTGATTAACGTTTCAAAATCTGAAACTTTTTCATTCAAATGATATTGACATGTCACTTTTACTATTTTTTCATTTAAAAAATTATTTTTCTATACATCTTCAAACCACGAATTATTTTTAAGTAATGCCATAAAAATGTTTTTAATAATTATCAATGAAAAAAGGCTAATTGTGTTTTGACTAAAATCTCCAAAATATGATAAGGACCAAGAGGATAGGATGAGTTTATAAGGTTTAAAAACCACCATTTTATATTGTCTCTCTCCAATTATAAAATCACGAGTTTTTTCTTGACAAGATTTATTAAAATGTTAATATGTAATTACATAATTAATTTAAAACATTATATTTTTATTATGTTCTAAAAGAAAAAGAGTCTCAAAATCAAATTCAACCGAGATT
>JAAYUT010000080.1 GCA_012517485.1 Candidatus Atribacter fermentans | reverse complement strand
TAATAAAAGATGAATCATGTGATTACTACGTCACTTCGTTCCTCGCAATGACGAGTCAGAATTCCTTCTCCCTTAATGGGAGAAGGTGAGGATGAGGGTAAAAGCCCAAGATAGATCCTGGTTTGGTTTTTTTAAAAATAAGCCCGAATGAAAAAAATAAATTTACTCTTCATCTAACCCAAGTATTTCAATAATGCTGTTTATCTCATTTAATATATCAAGACCGTCTAAACACTCTCACTGAGAAACGAGCTTTATCGCCTCGAAACTTAAGGAGAAAATATTCCACTGGTATTCCATCAGCCGTATATGTAATTCCTTCCATTAATAAAAGTGGCATTTTGGTAGTGATATTGAGCAATTGAGCTTCCTTTTTAGAAGGCATCATTGGTTCAAAACTTTCTTGACTCATGACTAAATCAAGTCCATAACGACTCTTTAATATTGAATGAAGAGAGGGTTGCTGATTGAAGTCAATTTCAAAAATATCGGGACAAAGTTTAAGAGGAAGGTAGGAAATTCCCAAATTAAAAGGTTCTCCATCCCCATAGCGAACTCTCTCCAAAAGAATAATATCTTCCCCTTCTTTTATTTTTAATTTTTCTGCAATTTCAAATGAAGCGGGGATGGCTTCAAATCTGAGAACTTTTGAGGATGGTGTAAATCCTTTTCGTCTCATTTCTTCACTAAAACTGATTAACTCTTGAGCATAATCCCGAATCATATGAATCGCAGGCACTACAGTACTGATTTGGCCTCGTCGCTTTATTATTAGGCCCTCTTTAACTAATTCCTGCAAAGCTTGCCTTACAGTTGGTCGACTTAAATGATATTTTTCAGCTAATTCTCTTTCCGAAGGGAAAGAAACGTCATATAAATGTTCTTCAATCTGTTGTTTTAAAATTTCTTTGAGCTGCAGATAACAGGGAATTGGGCTCGATTTTGAAACAAATTGATAAATAGAACCAGTATTGATTTTGATCAGGTCATTCCTATCATCCAAATTTATTCTCCCCTATTTATTTTTAACAAAAATAATAATTGCGAATGTTAGAAAATTCAAGAACTTGTTCTTAACTTAAATAGTTTTAAAAAATCAACATAAGATCAATACCATCAATATATTAAAAAAATAAATTTTTCTAATTAATTCTTTCACATATTGTTGACAAGAAGCTTATAAATATCATAGTATGTGCTAAATATTATAACTGGTAAAGATATGTAGATATATTTTAATGATTCCAACCATTTTTGTAAATAATTTATTTCATACAAGGAAAGGGGTGATACATGTATTCACTTCATAGAATAGCGGGTTAGAAATTAAAATGATAATTGTATAAGGAGGAGCTTAGAATGAAACAAATAATTCGTCAATCATTTATTTTAGGAATGTTATTGGTTTTCTTTTGTTCAGTTTTTGTTTTCGCTTCCGATGTAAACTTTGAAGGTATAGAACTCACTGTGCAAATGCAGGATCACTCAGCTACCCGGGCAATTCAAAAGTTACTTCCCGACTTCGAAAAAATGACTGGAGCTAAGGTTAATTTGGTAATTCTCCCATTTTCTGCAATGAAAGAAAAACAACTCATCGAATTAGCTTCTCGAAACGCAACTTATGATGTCATCATGCTTGATTACCGAGACGTCGCTGGTTATGGTGAAGCCCGTTGGATGATTGATTTAGGACAATATTTAGGGGGACCTCTGGCTGATCCGAATTTGAACCTTGATGATTTTCTCCCCACTGGTATTCAATCACTCTCATGGAGAGAAAAATTATATGGACTCCCATTTTATATTGAAAGTACTATGTTGATGTATCGTAAAGACCTTTATGATGAAAAAGGATTGAATGTTCCAGAAACCTGGGATGATCTTTATGCAAATGCAAAACAACTCAATCTTGATACCAATGGAGATGGAACCGTTGATTTTTATGGCTGCACCTTGCGTGGCTTGAGAGCAGTTGGCTACAACGATTACATTTATAATGGATTTCTTAAATCGTTCGGAGGGTCTTATTTTGATGACCAATGGAAACCAATTTTCAATAATGAAGCTGGTGTCAAAGCTTTGGAAACGTATGTAACAATTTTAAAAGATTGTGGACCTCCGGCAGTAGCAACCTTTGGTTACGAAGAAGTGATGCAAGAAATGATGCAAAACAAAACTGCCCAAGTGATTGATGCTACAATGCTTGGTACTTGGTTGGAAGATCCATCCATGTCACAAGTGGTTGGTAAAAACGGATATGCTATGGTTCCGAAAGGGACTGTTCAAAGAGGGAGCAGTTTCTTTGGAATGGGCTTAGGAATTCCAGTATTTTCCAAAAATCCTGATGCAGCATATAAATTTATTGAGTGGGCAACTAGTGAGGCAGTACAAAAATCTTTCATCAACGAAGGTGCCTTTATGACCCGAGCATCGGTCCTTAACAATCCTGAATTTAAGGAAAGATGGCCATTATTTGCCGGTTTGATAATCGATTCTCTGGCTGATGCAAAAATCACCTATACTCCAATCCTTCCAGAATGGAGAGAAGTGGCAGATTTTGTCAGTATTGCAGTGTCAAGTGCTCTTATTGGTGAAAAATCACCTAAAGAAGCCTTAGACATTGCTGCGGCAGAAGTTGAAAAGGTTATGAAAAAGGCAGGCTATTACAATTAGAAGCCATATCAAATAAATTAAACTCCCCCAGGGTCTGATAACCAGAACTTTTTTAAATCTGGTTATCAGACCCAATTTTAAAAAGGAGGCCCTTCATTGCGATCAATGAAACATGATTACACCCCATATTACATCTTAGTACCCACAATCGTTTTTATTCTTCTTTTAACTATATTTCCTATGGTCTATTCATTTTATAACAGCTTAGTTGAAGTGAATTTACTCAAACCTTATCTACCACCTATTTTTGTCGGTCTTGGTAATTATTTTGCCCTTCTACAGGATGCTCGTTTTTGGAATTCAGTTTTTAATACTCTTTATCTTACACTTTCCACCATTGCTATTGAATTTATTCTTGGTTTGGGAGTAGCTCTACTTTTAAATCGGGAAATTGCCGGAAATCGAATTACCCGAACTTTAATCTTAGTTCCATTTATGACCACACCTGTTGTGGTTGGTTTAATTTGGAGATTTCTCTACAACTATGACCTTGGAATCATTAACTATTTCTTAAAAATCCTTCATCTCCCACCCATATTGTGGCTTTCAGACCAATCAATTGCACTGAAGTCCGTTATTATAGTAGATGTATGGCAGTGGACGCCTCTGGTTGCCTTAATCCTTCTTGCTGGTTTACAATCCCTTCCCGTTGAACCTTATGAAGCAGCCCAGGTAGATGGATGTTCAACTTGGCAAAATTTTCGTTATATAACTTTACCTTTACTCAGCCCTGCAATTTTGATGGTTTTTTTAATTCGGACTATGGATGCCCTTAAACTTTACGATTTAATCTATGTCCTTACCGAAGGAGGTCCAGGAATATCGACCGAAACCATCAGCTTTTATCTTTATGTTATTGGATTTAAGCTGTTTTATACCGGAAAGGCAGCTGCTGGATCATATATATTGTTAATCATTCTCATCATTATTAGTAACCTCTACATTCGATTTATAAGAGGGCAAAGCCGGGAGCTCATATAGTGAAAAAATCGAAAAATAGATTAGCTGACTTATTTACTCATATTGGAGTAGTAATTGTTATTATTGTTGCATTATTACCGGTAATATGGCTGTTGATGACTTCTTTTAAAAAACCGGTTGATGTTTATGCAATGCCACCCAAAATTATTTTTTCACCAACCTTAGAAAATTATGTGACTCTTTTTGTAGAAAGGAATTTTCTCCATTACCTAAAAAATAGCATTGTCGTCTCCTTTTTTGCCACCTTTATCTGTGTTTTTTTAGGTGCTTTAGTTTCCTATGTTCTTTCCCGATACCGAATTAAAAAGAAGGAAAATATTGCTTTTTGGTTTCTCTCTCTTCGAATGCTTCCTCCCATTGCTGTGATTTTACCTTACTATTTGTTATTCAGAAACCTTGGTTTATTAGATTCACGGACAGCTTTGATTTTGGTTGACATTACCATTACACTGCCTTTTTCGGTATGGATGATGAAAGGTTTTTTTGAAGAGGTTCCAATTGAATACGAAGAAGCAGCTATGGTTGATGGATGTACTCGTTTCCAATCTTTTTTACGAATCATCCTTCCTTTAGTTCGACCTGGTTTGGCAGCAACGGCAGTTTTTTCTCTCATATTTACTTGGAATGAGTTTTTATTTGCACTCATTTTAAGCGGTGAAGGAGCTAAAACTCTTCCAGTTGGAGTGACCGGATTTGTAACTTTCGAAGGGATTAAATGGGGCTTGTTGGCTGCCGGAGGGATATTCATAATTGCTCCAATCCTAATTGCCAGTTTGTTTATTCAGAAGAATTTAATACGCGGGTTAACCTTTGGTGGTATTAAATAAATGGATTCAACCGAGGAGGTACAGTTTATGGCTGAAAAAGATCAATGGACATCAAGAAAACGAGTATTCGCAGCTTTGAATCATCAAGAACCAGACCGAATCCCCATCAATTTTGGTGGTTGTGCTCAAACTACAATTTTAGAATGCCCCCCTGATGGGATGAACTGCACAAAATTATATCAACATTTAGGTATAACCGACTACGAAAAACCAATCACTGGAGCACTAGCCAATCAAGTTTACAACTTGGATGAAAGAGTAATGAAACGCTTTGGTTCGGATTTCCGTCTTATCCTACCGAATAGCTCTGAGATTCTGAATCATCCTGATGGAAGCAAAACTATCTTAGGAATTTCTTGTGGATTGAGAATAAAGAAGATGGGGTATTATGATGATGTATTTGAATTTCCACTCCAAAAATGTACTACATTAGAAGATATTAGAAATTATCCCTTTTGGCCAAGTGATGATGAAATTAAATCTTTAGCAGTAGGGAAGAGGGAAGAAATAAAAAAAATTCGTGGGAAAACTGACTGTGTCATTATTGAAGATGCCTATTTAGCCTATCCTGCATTATTATATGCTCTGCTATCTGGTTACGATAAATGGCTGCTTGACATGAAGCTGGAACCTCAATTTTATTTCGCTCTTTCCGATCGACTATTTGAAATTGGGCTCAAGGTCATTGAATACTTTATTGGAGAAATCGGAGATTTAATCGATATTATTGGAACCTATGATGACCTTGGTACCCAGGAAGGAGCAATTTTATCCCATGCTGATTATGAGAAATTTTTAAAACCCTATGAAAAAAGAATGATTGAAGCTATTCGGAAAAAAACCAATGCAAAAATATATCGACATAGTTGTGGATCGGTTTACGATTTTATTCCTGATTTTATCGAATTAGGTGTTGATATCCTCAACCCAGTTCAGCCTTTGGCCAAAAGAATGGAACCTTGGCGTTTAAAAAAAGAATTTGGCAAAGATCTTACTTTCATGGGTGGACTGGATATTCAGGAATTATTACCTCGCGGTTCAATTGAAGAAATTCGTCATGGGGTTAAAGAACTCATAAAAACTTATGCACCAGGGGGAGGGTATATTTTTGCTACCTCACACAACATTGAACCCGATACTCCAGTTGAAAATATCGTTGCCATGTTCGAAGCTGCCTTGGAATATGGGAAGTATCCGATTCAGTAAGCTTTCTTAATAATCCATAGGGGTATTCGTATATTTAAATTACTTTTATAAGGTAATATTTTTTTAATTGATAATTTAATCATAGATCCTTTCTAAATGAAATCAAATGGATATAGAATGTTAAAAAAATCTATATTATCAGCCTCGAATAACTTAATTAAACTCCCATAAATAAGAAAAAATATCAATTGACAAATCTTTTTATATTTGTTAGAGTGAAAACGTTAAACCTTTAATATTTGGTGATAAAATAATGAATATTACAATTAAAGATGTGGCAAAAAAAGTTAATGTTTCAGCAACAACCGTTTCACGAGTAATTCATGGAAACCCGAAGGTGAGCTCTGAAGTAAGAGAAAAGGTATTAAAAGCCATTAAAGACCTTAATTACGTTCCCAACGGAAATGCTCGAGCAATTATTAAAAAAAGAACTAACGTCATTGGCTTGGTTTTTACTGATATTTCAAATCCATTTTACCCACCATTACTTAGAGGAATAGAAAATACCATCAATAAATCAAATTTTAGTTTGATTCTCTGCAATACTGACGAAGACCCTATAAAAGAAGAGAAATTTCTACGGATTCTTTTAGAAAAATGTATCGATGGATTAATTATTGTTCCCACCAAATCAAATGTTCCTTTCCTTAAAACATATGAAGTTAGAAGAATCCCTATTGTTTGTGTAGACCGTATTGTCGAAAATATCAAAACAGATTCAGTAGTAGTTGATAATTTCCATGGAGCCTATATTGCAACCCAACATTTAATTCAAAACGGACATAAACGGATAGCAATTGTTGGTGGTGTTCAGGGGATTTATACTATTTCAGAGAGGCTCAATGGATACTTAAGAGCATTGGAAGAACATAATTTAAGCCTTGATGCTTCATTACATGCGATGGGTGGATTTACAATTGAAGATTTTGTCAATTCCACAATAAAATTATTTTCTTTCCCTAAACCACCAACAGCCATTTTTTCTGCCGGTAACTTAGCAACAGTAGGTATATATATCGCACTAAATAAACTACAAAAAAATATTCCGAAAGATGTTGCTGTAATTGGTTTCGATGATCTTACCTGGGTCGAAGCGCTTAATCCACCTCTTACTGCAGTATCTCAACCAATTTATCAAATTGGAGCAACTGCAGCGCAACTTCTTTTACAGCGATTATTGAATGAAGGTCCAAAAGAGAAACAAAACATTGTTCTAAATACAACAATGATTCTTAGAAAGTCAGATTAAATAGTGAAAATAATAAAATCAAATTAATTTTAATTTAAGAATTAAAAAATAATATATGATTTTTCTAAATTATTTTAATTAAATATATAATCATAAATTGTATTCAGAGAAAAGAATTTTTTAAGGGAGGTGATGGAAGATTAATTATAAGTAAAAAAAAGCAAAAAGTAAATTGAATATCCCATAAAATTTAAGGAGGAAAGGAAGATATGAAAACACCATTTAAAAAACATATGTTTATTATTTGTTTTGTTTTGTTAATAGCTATTAGCTTTAGTTGTATTAGCTTTGCAGCTGGTAAAACCTTAGTTTTTATCGCAGGACCGCAAGGAAATGTTCTGTGGGAGCAATTGATACCTCAGTGGGAAGAAAAAACAGGAAATAAAATAGATTTTATTAATATTCCTCGTGAAGAATTTGATGCTTTTCTCAAATCACGAATTGCAGCTGGTTCTCAGATTGATCTAATTATG
>JAAYUT010000524.1 GCA_012517485.1 Candidatus Atribacter fermentans | reverse complement strand
TCTGTCCCATTCGAGGCTTAATAAATTTTCTCCACATGGCTGGTCCCATAATCAGTCCTCGTTGCCATCCCCAATCGTCTCCAAAATATACTCCATCAAATCCCAAATCAAGTGCTTTTGATATGACTCTCAGATTATATTGTGTTATGCGATCCATTAAATCTTCAATGAATTCAGGGTTAGTAATCATATCAGTAAGGACATTTTCCATCCCGCGCATAGACCAAGTTCGTTCGAATAGGGAATAAGACATTTTTAAAATGCAAAATTTTTCTTTATTTTTTTCTAAAAAAGCTGGTAATGCTTCAAAACGTCTGGGATCATCTGGGTCGGGGAAAGGATACCCTTTTAAGCTTGGTTGGGGAAAAACCGGAATCGGGTTTCCAATATCGGGATCAATGGTTCGATTCCAAACTACTCCCCATTCATCACGGATAAACCCTGGTTTTATTTCTTGAAAAGCATCGGGAGGCAATGCCTTGGTAAAAGCCAAATGATTACCGATTTTTTGCTCAAAGTTTTGATCATTCAAGTATTGAATCATTTTATTACGGGCTGGAACAGTAAAATCTAAATGGTAAGGAACCTTATCTACGGTTTTAAATTCAAGAGCATTCAGTACCCTTTCGCGCTCATTCATGCCATTCCCTCCAAGGTGATGGTATTTATTTTATCAGTGTAAATGAAAAGAGTGATTTTTTAAAGATTGAGGAGAATAAAATTAATATAAGGAATGGAAACATTTTATTAAATTGAGACAATAAAAGTTGACATCAGAAAAAAATATATATATGATAAATACATATAGTAATGACTTTTTAAGGTTTAGGCGGTGGCAAAATGCCGGTTCAGATGAATCCGTGGATGATTTCAAAAATTGTTTTATGGGTGTTGATAGCCATAGTAAGCACCTCTTTTTTGAGGAAAAATAAAGTTACTTCCAAGGTACGTAATTATTTTCTTGTTGGAGGAGTGATAATTTTTGGTTTTATCTACGGAGTTGAGCCCAATCCGGTTAGTTCTTTAAGAAATCTATTAAAAAATGTATTCTTGCAACAACGACTGTTACCAGCAATATTATTGGTGTTTGTAATTCTTTTGCTGGTTTCCTGGTGGTCAAATAAATCGATTTGTGGTTGGGGATGCCAGTTTGGGTTGTTGCAGGACCTTCTTTACCGAATTCCTTCTCGGAAAAGGAAACCACCCATCCGTCTTTCTCAGATTATAAGGCTTTTCTTTTTTGTGGGGTTGATTCTTGGTTTAGTTGTGTGGAAAATCGATTGGCTCGCTTTTATTGATCCTTTTGGAATTTTCCGCTGGTCTTTTTCTCAGCCGGTTATTTTAGGTATGAGTTTCGTGTCAGCGGTTTTAATCCTTTCGGTTTTTATTTATCGACCTTGGTGTCATTTCTTTTGTCCTTTCGGTTTCATTAGCTGGATAGTTGAACAAAAATCCTTAAATAAACCGGTTATTAATCTTGAAACCTGTAAACAATGTCAACTTTGTGTAAAAGCTTGTCCGGGAAATGCAATGGAGGACATATTGCACAACAAAAGATGGCGGTCAGATTGTTTTGCTTGCGGAGCTTGTATTGAAGCCTGCCGTTTTGATTCGATACATTGGGGGAGGAAATCTTTATCAAGCAGAAGTTAATTTAGTTTTTAGGTGTTTTTGAGATATCAATTTTCTTATAATGATCGAGGATAGAATCAATAAGCTGCCGGTTTTTTTCCAGCCTTTCCATCCAGAGCTGAAGATATTTTTTGCCGCATTCCGTAATATGATAAACACGTCGAGCCGGTCCAATTTTTTCCACCGACCAATTAGATATTAACAGTTGTTCTTTTTCTAAACGTCTTAAAAAGCGATACAAAGCTCCAACATCAGGTTCTTCCCATCCAGGTATAACATTTCGGATTCTCTCTAAAAGCTCATAACCATAAGAGGGTTTTTCTGTAAGAAAAAGGAGTAGTATTGGTTCCAAAATTCGCTGTACTCCTGGACGACCTCTGGGAAAATTTTGAACAGTATTTGTCATGGTTATCCC
>JAAYUT010000523.1 GCA_012517485.1 Candidatus Atribacter fermentans | reverse complement strand
CCATCAGGAAAGAGGAGTTTGAGCATTCCAGAAGCAGTTTTACGAACGGCTTTCTCATCACGCCGGTTCAATTGAGAACCAAGATGAAAATAAGGGTCAATCGCATTGACAGCCGAGTAATTTCGCAAAGAACGAATGATTTCCGAAAAGTAGTCAATAGCGAATCCATAATGTTCAGTGAAACTATAAGGCATGAGTTTAGTAACTTCCCAACCAGGGAGGTAAGCGTGTATTCTATCAATAAGCGCAGTATCTTGCATAGCTTCAGGAAATGGTTCGAAAAGGTGAGAAAGTTTCATTAGGGTTTGAATATCATCGTTAATATTCCCGTTAAAAACGATAGAAGCTTCTGCAACCACTTCCACTCGTCGAGCAAAGGATCCTGCTTCCATATAATCTTTCAGCATCTGGAGAGCAACAGTATCTTTAAATTGGATACCGGCTACCTCGTCAAAAGCCACTACATCCCATTCACCAACCAAACCAACTCTTCTCAAACTGAGATTGTAAAAGAGCTGGGCGACTGTGGTATTTCCACCAGATAACAAAATGGAATAGGGTGAAATTTCACGAAAGACGAATGATTTTCCAGTTGCTCGTGGCCCAAGTTCGACTAGGTTATAATTTTTTTCTGCCAATGGGACCAATCGCAAAAGCTGAAGGAGTTTCTGACGTCGGTCCATGTGAGACGGTTCTAAACCTAAAGAACGGATCATAAGATCAATCCATTCATTAAGAGTAAAATTTTTTCTTTTAGAGATAAAATCATCGGGAAGAAAATGAGAAAGCTGGATGGGGTGAATATCTTTAACAACGAAAGGTCGTCCTGGGTAAGTATCATGATCGTACATTAAATCAATAATAGCCCACATTCCACCAAGGAGCATTTTGGAATTATTTTTTACAAAATGATCTTCCAAAATTCCATCCCGAATACTTAAATTTTGAAGTTCAGCATGATAGGCATTTTCATTCACATCAAGCTGAGCACTAATCCGATCAATAATTCGATAGGACCCTCTTTCTCGAATGAGTGATTTGACATATTCAGCCATATCGGGGCGGAGAAAGTGGCTTTGCAATATATTTTCAACGTTATCCAATCCTTTTACTTCTTCAGGATCAGTAAGGACAGCGTAATTGCATAATAGATGTTCCAATACATAAACGGGAATGTTATACCCGATTTTTAACTTTCGAACTAAAGATTTTGGAATGGAATATTCTGGATAATACTCGAGAATTTTACGGTCTAAATTATCAAGCGACACCGTATCCATCTCCCTCTAAAAATATTTTTCCCGTAATGGTTCAAACCTTCCCTTAACTTGATCAAGAAGTGTTCCATCCTTATAATCGCGTACTTCTATGACAAAAAAATCACCGTCTTTTATGTCAAGGTTTATAATTATTTTAACAGTTTCCGATTGAATTAAATCATTGACTTCAAAACGCCTTTGATTGACTTCTAAATAAACCTGCCGAGGTTCTCCAACAACAGTATCTGAATATAAAATCACCTCAATTTTATTTCTTCTAACAACGCCTAAATGTTCTTTGTTATATATTTTAACTGATCTCTTCATTTTTTCCTTTAATGGTGTAAATTTGATAACTGGTATAAAAACCTCTTGAAGGCTGGCACCTCCATGCCAAAAGTTTTTGCTGGATTTATGAAAAATTATATCATCAAATGCATATTGAATAAAAATATTTTCATTTATGGCTTCAAAAACACCACTACCAGGTCGATGATTTAATAATTTATATCGTGGCATAGTTTCAAAAGCATCTTCTGTGGTCTCGTTTATTTTTAGATTAGTTCCAAAATAATAAAATCCATGATCACTGATGATATGTATAGTAAAACCTTTTTCAATAAGTGAAACTATTACTTGATGAATGTCCTGGATAAATGAATCAATATACTTTATAAGTTCATCATGCCCTAATTCATCAAGAGAACGAGTAGTAATAACGCATTTATCACATAGTTCTTCGGGGAGAGATTGAAAATCATAAAATTCAACTCCATCAATTAATTTTTGAATATTTTTTTTGCGGTTTTCAACAGTATCTAAAGGGATATCGGTTTGTTGATCAACAATAAGAAATGAATTTTTCTCATTCATAATCCGATTCACTTTACCAGAAGAAAAAAGAGCAGCCATGCCCACGCTGGTAATGCTTGGAAGAGTTGCAAATATTCCGCGGATTTCTTTTTTAATACCTTGTGATGGATTTATTTGTTGTGCGACTTCATAACGAAGCGCGTCAACCACAATAATTGCATGTTTACCATTCTGCTGGAGAGTTTTATATATAAAACCAACCTGATCCGATGAAATACTTTCAGGTTGGAATAATTCTTGCCATTTTTCATTGATTCGTTTCTTCAACTGGTTGATCTTTTTCTTTGCCCAATTCCGAATTGCATGAGGAAGAGGTGAATGAGAAAGAGTTCGATCCAAATTATCAAATCTCCATAATTTTTGTTCGTATTCATGAATGAAACTAGAAAGATTTTGGATTGGATCAATTTGTACCTCTTCTAACAAACACTCTAATTCGATAAGTTCTCCCCAATAGATTTTATTTTTTTTATCATATTGATTACGTTTCCTTTTTTTAATTCGTTCTTTAGCGAATTTAAAAGCCGATTGTGGATCCCGATTTTCTATAATATCATTTATCTTTTGTAGAAAGATTTCTTTTTCAATCTGGGGGAAGGGATGACGATGGTTATCATAAAATGTTTCCATGGTTTCAATCAATTGATCATGAAAGTGTTTTTCAAATTTTGTTGCCTGACGCATTAAGGATTCTTCATTGCTTAAGGAATCTTCCCAAGAGAGATAAAAATTGCGTATATCTTCACACGGTTGAGAAAGAAAAAAGGATTGAAAGATGTTTTCTGCTAAACGATTTGATATTTCAGGCCATTGTACTTCATCGGGAATATTCAGATTGAACTTCACCGGGAGAACAAATTTTCTTAATAATTTTTGATAAGTGGGTGGAACATGAATTAAGGAATCAGGATCATCTAAAAGCAAAAAGATAAGATCCTCAATTTCTTCTTGGAGAGAGTTCACTCCTCTGTCATAAAGGCGATCCCACCAGTCCATTTCCTGGTTCATGCCCAATTCAAAAAGAATGGAAAGAATTTCCTGGTTAAATTGAGAAGGGTCGATGCCTATTTCTTTAAAGAAGGATTTTAAAGTAATTTCAATGCCATTTCCTCGATCCCAATATTCAGCTAAATGGACTAACTTTTGTTCTGGTATCTCACCAATATTAATCATGGTTTTTATTTGAGAATGATTTAGCTTTTCGGCTTCATACATAGTGAAAAATTCAGTCACTAATGATTCTAAATGTATAACTTTCCAACCATTTTCTTCAAATTTAGGATTTAAAAATGAGAGCAAATTGTCAGGATCTCTAACAACAACTGGAATATCTGGATTGGTTTTATTCAGCTTTTCAATTATTTTTTCAATAATAAAAGACATGAGATTAGGTTTTCACCCCCATCTTTTTTCCTCCCTCCTCAAAGGGGAGGAAAAATAGTTAAAAGTACAATAAATGGTAAGAAAAATTAATTTCTTCCATTGAATTTTCAATTTTACTTTCCCCTCCCTCGAGGGGAGGGGTTCGGGAAGGGTGTCTTTTTTTTAATTTTAAAATTCACTTTAGTTTCAATTTATAAGTGTTACTTAGGTGTTTGGAGATATTTAATTTTCACCCCCACCTCACCTCCCCCCTCAAGGGGGAGGAAATTGAATGAGGTTCCCCTCAAGGGGGAGGAAATAACGAATGAAATTCCTCTCAAGAGGGAGGAAAAGTCTGGTGTCTTCCTCAAGGAAAGGAAAAACAATTTAAACTCCCTTAAGGAGGAGAATTTTTTCCCTCCCTCGAGGGGAGGGGTTCGGGAAGGGTGTAACAACTCACTCCCACTTGGCATTGAGCATTTTATCCATGAGTTTTGAACTGAGAACATCAGAAGCTAAAAGCTTTTTCTTTTGAAGAGGAGCACAGTTCCGTGCCACTCCCAAATCCACTGTTGGTGAATACCCAGACTGAAGAAGCTCAAGCAAGGCGTGAGTAAATCCGGTCAACTCCCGAAGTTGATTTTCTATCTCAACCCGTTTTTTCGGATTAGTCTCTGAGGCTAACAAATTATTCAAGGTATTTTTTGCTTCAGAACAATACTTTGAAGAGAGCAACAGAACCCGATCCCGATTCCAGGAATGATGAAGAACAAAGAAACCAATGGTCCTTCGTTCTGAAACAAGGTGATAAATGATCGGACGGTTCATAAACCGTTGACAATGGTCTTTAAAGAATTTACTTTCTAAGTAACGCTGAATATCAGTACCCAGATACCGTTCAATCCAATCATAGTCATTGCCTATCCCCAATTCATTCCATTTCTCCAGAAGACGATCGAAGAGAGTTTTCTCTCGAGTGGGAGCATTTACCGGAACGATGCCATCACTATCTTCCCGCATGATTTCAAGAACCAAAGCCTGGATATGCTCAGTCATTATCTCTCTAACTGCTGCAGCGGGGAATTCTTCGATTTTCTCAATTTCTTCCACGACAGTCTGAGGACTCACTCGAAGCTTTTCGGCAATCTCAGCAACGATACCAAACTCTATTCCTCCGATTGCCTCACTTTTCCCGGATCCCCGGTCATGGCGATGGGTAAGATAAAGTGT
>JAAYUT010000522.1 GCA_012517485.1 Candidatus Atribacter fermentans | reverse complement strand
GGGCGTAAGGATCTCATTTAACACCACACCCGTCATCCTGAGGCTTCGCTTTTTGAAGCCGTGAGGATCTCATTTGACACCACACCCGTCATCCTGAGGCTTCGCTTTTTGAAGCCGTGAGGATCTCATCTGACACCGAAGGTGTCATCCTGAGGCTTCGTTTTTTGAAGCCGTGAGGATCTCATCTTTTTGATTCTTTTTTTATAAAAAACTTTAAAGGATGAGATTGCCACGTCGCATAGGACGCTCCTCGCAATGACGGAGTGGGTGGATGAGATTGCCACGTCGCATAGGACGCTCCTCGCAATGACGGAGCAGGAATAAATTCAAATCCTCCTAACCCCCTTTTTGAAAGGGGGAAACTGATTCCAGAATTAGTATTTTCATCCTCATTTGGTGCCATGAAAGTAGTATGAGGGTTTATCTTGAAAATATGGGAACGATTTTGTATTAGTAACAAATGTTTGACAATCAACCAAAATTTCATTCATAAGTTTCGCACTCATCCTCACCTTCTTCCATCAAGGGAGAAGGAAATTAGAACTGTCATTACTAAAAGATCAGCGAAGTGGTAACCAAAAAATTCTTAAATCATAGCCTTCTTTTGCATCAAACGATTTTGCAGCCAAACCCACCGTCGATACTGTTCACCACTCATTGATCGGCTTAATTCTCGAGCTTCACCAATCGCTTTATTAAGAATGTCCTTTTGGGATGGAACAGTCAGCAATCGAAGGTAAATCTCGGTAGCTAATTTACCCCCAAATAACGGACCAAGATCTTTCTCTATAAATTCCTCCCAAGTCAATGTCGGTTGATAGCCAAAGCGAGCAAAAGACAAGTAATTAATCTCATTCACCACGCTCAAAGCGCTCACTTCACCAAAAATGGTTGCACCCTTTAATCCAGTTTTAAAAGCGAGCTTCATCATTTCAGCAAAACGGTCGGCAACTAATTCATACCGTTCCCGATTCCATTGGGAACCCATATGAGTACGAAAGATATTTTTACTTCTGGGTAATCCTTGAACATATTCTTTCGTCAAATCAGCTTTTAAGCGAGGCCAGTAAGAGCGATTAAAACAAAATTGATAAATTGCCTCATCGGGTAGCTCTTCAAGAGATTGGAGTACTTGACGGTTTAAAAGATTATCCCAGTAAGCTTCGCTTACCAACCAGAGATCTTGACGCTGTTTTCGAGCAGCTGAAAATAGGCGCGGGTAAAGAAGAGCCATATCCCGAAAAGACCAGGTTGAATTTTCTTTGCGTCTTCGAGAACATTCTTCACACTGGCATACTCCATAATCTCCAGTTTCAAAATTAATACCACCTATCATGAAAGTTTCAGCTAACCAAGCAATAGCCTCTTCATGGTATCGGGCGTTTTCGGGCTTCGATGGACAGGCAGTATCGGTGTACTGGTTTTCAGGAAACCAAAGAGGTGGGAGGTCAGGAATGGAAAAAGCTGCTGGCGCACCTAAAACAGCTTTCAACTCCGGGTGTTGTCGAAGCCATTGGGTTAAGTTATATCGGTGATTCCCTTCCCAATAAATTCCCCCGTAGGCGTTGATCCCAACCCCGGGTAAAATTCTAACCCCTCTTTCAGTAGCATATTGGCATAGTTTCTGAGCCGCTTCAATGCCTCCATGGCAATCTCTTAAAAAGCCGTAAATAGTGACACCTCCGATTCGGTTAAGACTCATAAAATCTATTAATCGAAAGTAGTCCTCTAAGAAACCCTCTGGAGGCTTGGAGTAATAATTCATAGCACCGATTTCCTGAATACCGACTTGTTCTAAATACCAGTTGGTGCTATGGTCCCAAGTCCAAAGCAAGCGATAAGGTAAAAGAGGTGATTCATTAAGGTCAATTTCTGGGATGACGACCTCATCACCCTGATGAGATACAATTTTCTGGCCTAACTCATTTATTGCATAAACTAAACCCGGTCGACCT
Source organism: Candidatus Atribacter fermentans (assembly GCA_012517485.1). Taxonomy (GTDB): domain Bacteria; phylum Atribacterota; class Atribacteria; order Atribacterales; family Atribacteraceae; genus Atribacter; species Atribacter fermentans. The sequence continues at coordinate 918 of JAAYUT010000522.1, read as the reverse complement.
CCCCCTAAAAGGAAAAGCAAGGGAATTCCCTGATCTTTTTTTGTTTGAATTTGAAAACCATCTTCGGGAAGTTGGATTTTATTTTCAACCTTTTGTGATTCAGTGAGAAGTTGGTTTTCCATCTCTTCTAAATAAATAAAACCTACAAATTGATTATCAGATTTTTCCCACTCACGATTTTTAAAATCTTGTGGGGAAATGAAAATAAAATTCCTCTCAGGAAAATATTTTTTGAATTGGCTGACAGGGAAGCTTTCCTGATTGAGATTGGTTATAATTGCCAGTTGAGCATACTTTGGTATATGCATAAATGACAAAGATGGTGGCATCTATTGTCCTCCTTTATTTTTTCTTTTCTCTCATGGTCAGAGAAACTGCAATAATAATGATTAAACCACGGAAGATCATCTGTTGATCGACAGATAAGCCCATCAAGATCAATCCATTATTAATCATGCCCATTATAAGAGAACCAACAATAGAACCGATAACCGAACCCCGGCCTCCCGACATGCTCGTTCCTCCAATGATAACTGCTGCTATAACTGTCATCAGATCAGTCTCACCTAATGTATAACGAGCACCATGAAGTCTTCCAGCATAGAGCATTCCAGCCAAAGCTGCTAAAGTACCGTTTAAAACCATGACTAAAAACTTAATTCTTTCAACATTGATTCCTGAATAAAGAGCAGATATTTTATTACCGCCAGTAGCTAATACATAACGTCCAAACTTGGTCTTTCTTAAAGCAACTTGACCGATAATGAGCAATACTACTGTCCAAACAAAAAGAATCGATATCGGACCAATATCTCCTGACCCGAAAATAAAATTAAAGGTTTTATTGGTTACTGGAATAGATTTGAGTTGGGTTATCCAACGAGCCATGCCGGTAATAATCCCTGTCATTCCCAAAGT